>JAKVCU010000099.1 GCA_022448955.1 Saprospiraceae bacterium | reverse complement strand
GAAATTACCTATATGATTGATGTTAGTTCTTATGCTTCAGGTGCTTACTTTTTGCAGTATTTAGAAAATACTAAGGTCATTGGACAAGAGACTTTTATTGTCCCGTAGAGAATATATCTAATCAGGGTTTTTTAAAATCCTTTTCTCACATGGTAGAAATAGCGTAGGAAGTACTTAGACAAAAGTACTTGTACAATAAAATCCAGCCTACTGGCAGGCACGGTGTCAGTTCAAGAAAATAAAAAATTGACAATGTGAAAGTTACACATGGTTTTTGAACTATTACTTAATAACCTGACAAAAACAACAAATGAAAGCATGAATCTTAGACCCTTCATAATTTCAGTAAGTTCAACAAATACTCTCCGTAACCACTCTTGATATATTTATGCCCTAGCTTTTCAAGCTGTGCATCATCGATAAAGCCCATACGGTGTGCAATTTCTTCAATACAGCCAATTTTTAAACCTTGCCTTTCTTCAATGACCTGAATAAACTGCCCCGCTTGCATTAAAGAAGCATGTGTTCCGGTATCTAGCCATGCTACGCCTCTTTCGAGTACACCTACCTTTAGTTTTCCTTCCTTTAGATAGTGCTTATTGACATCCGTAATTTCGTATTCTCCTCTAGCACTTGGTTTAAGGTTTTTAGCAATATCAATAACTTGATTGTCATAAAAGTATAAGCCAGGAACTGCATAGTTAGATTTAGGATTTTCTGGCTTTTCTTCAATAGAAAGCGCATGAAAGTTTTCATCAAATTCAACTACACCATACCGCTCAGGATCAGCCACTTGGTATGCAAACACCACTCCTCCTTCAGGATTGACACTGCCCTGAAGCAGCGAAGAAAGCCCTGCCCCGTAAAAAATATTATCTCCAAGAATCAAAGCAGCTGGATCACTGCCAATAAATGACTCTCCTAGTACAAATGCTTGCGCCAAACCATTAGGTTCGTGCTGTGCTATATATGAAAAATTACACCCAATCTCTGAACCATCCTTCAATAGCTTTTCGAAATTAGGAAGGTCATGAGGTGTTGAAATAATTAATACATCTTTTATCCCAGCACTCATCAATGTAGAAAGCGGATAGTAGATCATAGGTTTATCGTAAACAGGCATTAATTGTTTACTAACGGCCAATGTAAGTGGATAGAGACGCGTACCTAAGCCTCCAGCAAGAATAATTCCTTTCATGGTTTGATTTTTGGATAGTAAGAACTGAATATCAATGACTTCATGGCAAAAACAACTAAAGTGAAAAGATGGAATAGTGAAATCAGTATTCCACCATACTTGTTTGTGAGCGCTCTAAGGTATATTACCTAAGCAGCCAAAAGAAATAGAATCCTCTTTTTGTTTGGGGAGTGAAAAGAGTTTGATGGCCCTAATTTATGCATCATAAATTAGAGTTCCAAGCAATAGATCATATCTTAAGTTCTTAAGCTTGATTTTTGCTAAGAATATTTTGAATTCGAAGTGCCAGTTCTTTAGGTTTAAAGGGTTTTGTAAGAAAGTCATTGGCACCCTCATGCATTGCCTTCAGTAAGTCTTGTTCATCCTCCAAATTTCCAATTATAAGAATCGGTAATTTAAGTTGTAAGGTATGACGTATGTAACGAATAAACTGCAAACCAGAAACGTCTTTCATATCTAGATCTGCTACCATTAAATCTGGTGGGTTTTCTTGCACTATATCTATCGCCACTTTACCACTCGGGGCAAGTTTTAGTTCAAAGCCTTTTTTTCTTAAACGCAATTCGATGGCACTTAAAAGAATTTCAGCATCTTCACAAATCAAAATCTTCATACTTAACTAGATATTCGAGGAGATAAATCAAATTCAATAAAATATTTATAAATATATGTAAATAAAATATACATTATCTAATTAAGTCAATTTTGCATATTCTTTTTTTAATTCTTCTAAGACTGGAGGGCAAAGTTTTTCTAATACCTGCTGATATTGATGCACATCTTCAAGACGCTCTTCATATTTAGCCCTAGTTTCTATTTCTAGATTAGCGTCCAACATTGTATGATTACCAACAAAAGGCAAAGTAGTTTTCATTTTATGACTTGCCTCTCTCAATGCTAACCAATCTTGCCGATTGATAAGACGCTTCATCTTCGGAATCTCTACTTCTAACTCCTTTAAGAGCATTTCCAGAAGCGTTTTCTTTACAGAAATATCTCCATGGGACATACGCTCAAGATAGCTAAGATTGATATGACGGTATCCATTCATATCCAAAAATTTAGTATTTGTTATAGTCTTATTTATAGATTCAGCTAGTTCAGCCTTTTGCTTTCTTTGATATATACCTCTATTTTATTAAAAAGATCCTCTGGCTCGAAAGGTTTTAAGATATAATCATTTATACCCTTACTCTTGTAGTATGTTTCGTCATCATTTAACAAGACGTGCGCCGTCATAGCTAATATAGGAATATTATTAATATTTGGTGGCATTTGGTCACGAATATATTCAGTTGCCTCAATACCATCCATAATAGGCATTTGAATATCCATGAGTATAATATCAAACGCTTGTTGTTCTAATATGTCCACCGCTTCTTTACCATGGGATGCAATTACTATTTCAGCATTTTTCCATTTTTCTTCTATCGTTTTTTGAGCAACGATTTGATTCATTTTATGATCTTCTACAATCAGAATTTTGTAAACTAGCTTATCATCTGAAATAAATTGTTGTGGAGCTGCTTCATTTTGGACTTCAAGGTCATTCTTCGCCACTTCTCCTTCCTGAATACTTTTTCTAAATTTCAATTCAAAAAAGAATGTAGAACCATGCCCTGGAATACTACTCGCTGAAATACTTCCGCCCTGAAGCTCTATAAGATTTTTTACAATTGCTAAGCCTAGACCTGTCCCTTCATACAGTTTTCCTTTTTGATAAACTCTTGTAAAAGGCTGAAATATTACATCAAGTTTATCCTTTGGTATACCTATACCCGTATCTTCTACACTAAACTTCAAAGAAACTTCTTCTGCTGTTTCACAAAGCTTATTAACCTTTAAGTTGACACTCCCTTTCTCCGTAAACTTCACCGCATTGCCCAGTAAATTATATAAAATCTGATTGAGCCGAAGCTGATCCCCCCAAAGAATATCTGGTAGGTCTTCTCCCATTTCAAAATGTAGTATTACATTCTTATCCGCTACTTTATGCTCTAACATTTCATAAAGGTTCTTAGTCAGGGCTTTTAATGAAAACCTTTCTTGCTCAAAGGAAAGTGTGTTGTTCTTAATAGATGATGCTTGCAAAATATCATTGATGATTCCTAATAAGATCTTAGAAGACTGCTTGATAGAAGTAATATATTCTTTCTGTGTCGTATTTAGATCCGTTCGAATCAATAGATTCAGCATACCTATAATCGCATTCATAGGCGTTCGCATATCATGGCTCACCCCAGCAATTACTTGCTCCCTTACCTTAGTCGTTTGCTCTGCAATATCTCTTGCTTTACGCAAATCTTCCGCCTGCTTGCGTTCAGTAATATCTCTTATAATCCCATTATAGGTCCCCTCTTCATCATTACTACCAAAACTAGTAGAAATTAAACACGATCGATACTGACCATCACCCCTCAATACTCGCAGCTCAAAGTCTTTGACTGGGTCTTTATGTTGAAGGCTAGACAAGAATTGTTCTCTCTGATCCTCTGAAAAGAAAAGCGTATGTACATTTTCTAACTGACTAATCGCATCCTGAGATAAGCCTAAAAGTTGTAGTGTAGATCTATTCGAATCAATCAGCTGACCATTGATTCTTGCAGTATAAATAGTGTCCTTAGATTGCGAAAAAATATCTTGATATCGTTGCTGGCTTTTAATTTTGGCTTGATCTGCCAATTTTAAATCAGTGATGTCCTGAACAACACCGGTATACACGTAGAAGTCTTTCTCAATTTCATTCGCATTGCAGCGAATGTTTATAAATCGTTCAATTTGATCAGAACTAACAATTTTTAGCTCTTTCTGTAATTCACCGCCTGCTTCTAGTGTCTCTTCTTGTATCTGCAAAAATAAATGAAATGGACAGTCAGCATCCATGAGATCATTCCAAGTAAATTTTGTGGAACGAGGGTTCAAACCAAACATACGATATACCTCATCTGAAGCAGAAAAGTAATACTGGCTTGGAGCACATTCCCAGTTACCTATCCTAGCCAGAGTCTGCGTTTCTTCTAATCTTTTTAAAATTTGGTTACGTTCAATAGAATAACGCAAAGACTTAGCCAACTGATCACCATCAAACTCCCCTTTTACAAGAAAATCCTGTGCACCCGCTTTTACAGATTTTAAACCTAAATCCTTATCACTCCTACCCGTCAGTACAATTATGTTCTGACCTGGGAAAGCATCAATTAGCCGCTCTAAAGTTACGAATCCATTACTATCAGGAAGAGAGAGGTCAAGAAGGATGGCATCGTAGGATAGGTCTGTTTCTAAAGCAAGTAGACACTCCTTGAGACTTGGCGTGTTGTTGATTTTGCAATCAATTAAATCTGAATCCCCCAATAAAATTTCCACAAGTCGAGCATAACTGCTATCGTCTTCTACTAAAAGGATTTTTTTTACTCTATCGTACCTCGATATCACTTTTTCAGTGGTCATATCTGATAATTCATTATTATTCTCTCGAATGATGAAGCAAACAACTATTTCTTGCTTCACTACTCATAGAAATACAGCCTCCTTGTCAGAAGGAAATTCTCCTAAAATACAGTGTTGGACCTTGTAGAGTTTGTGTAGTTATTCTTTAAGTTAAACCTAACCAAAACATTATTTTCGGTGATAAAAGTGATTAAAACCGATGGATTGGCAAATGATAACCAAATATACGATTTTAAATGGGATTATGTCACTAAGCCGCCGATCTAAATCCATGATAAAAGTACTGAGACAATATCTATTGTTCAACAAATGCTATCCATAGATGCTCAAATACATATTCCAACGAACAAGTCGCCGACAATTTATGGTTGCTCATTAGTTTGAGACAAACTTAAGGGGGAGCTTATTCTAATTCTTTCCTTTAAATCATGCTATCCTATTGATCATATCTAGGCATAAAAATGAACTGCATTCCTTCCTCCTGTAATACCAATAAACAGAAGAAAGACTCTGGGTCCTTATATACTTTCCTAAAGTCTTCTACTCTATCCGATCGCATTACTTTTTTCGCTACCATTTCCTCCAAGCTAGAAATCCTAATCTCCCACTTCGAATAAACCGTTCCTCCATCCATCAAAAGCACTCCCAATTCCACATCTGCCTGGTGCAACACTACAATTGGATAGTTCGTTACTTCCTGATTAAGTACCGTATCTATAGCTTTATTCATTATTATACGCTGAGCGGACAAATCTTTTTCTAGGCTCGTATAAAACTGATTTTCATTCATCGTTTACTGTTTTTTGAGTTCTAATAAAGCAACGCTTTCGATATGATGCGTATGTGGAAACATATCCACCGGCCGAAGTTTTAACACATCATACTTTTCACTCAACAATTGGATATCTCGAGCCTGAGTAGCAGGATTACAACTCACGTATACCAAACGCGGTGCAGCTAGTTTAAGCAGCATTTCTACAACTTTTGGGTGCATGCCAGCTCTTGGCGGATCAGTAATCAAAACGTCTGGTTTGCCATGCTTTTCAGCAAATTCATCCGTAAGGATATCTTTTACATCACCCGCATAAAAAATAGCATTTTTAATGCCATTCAAGTCTGCATTAACTTTTGCATCTTCGATTGCTTCTGGAATCTCTTCAATACCTACAATTTGCTTGCAATTACGCGCCACATATAATCCGATACTCCCCAATCCAGTATATAAATCGTAAACATTTTCCTGCCCTGTCAAGCCAGCAAAATCCACCACTACATCAAATAGTCGAATAGCCTGCTTTGTATTCGTCTGAAAAAACGACTTAGGTCCAATTTTAAAACGAACATGATTTAATTGCTCCTCAATATATCCTTTCCCAAAATAGGTATGCATCTCTAAATCCATGACATAGTCATTGACCTTTGCATTAATACAATAGCAAATAGTCGTTATATGAGGGAACCGGTCCAGAATCGCATTTAAATAAGTCTTTATTTTTTCTTGATCATTTTCATAAAAGGAATAAATCAGTAGTATCTCTCCAATATCTGTAATTCGAACAAACATATTGCGGATAAAACCTTTATTATCACGCATATCAAAGAAATCCAAACCTTGCTCAGTCGCAATTTCTTTAGATGCATTACGAATAGCATTAGAAGGATCTTGCTGTAACCAACACTCTTTAATATCCAATACCTTATCAAATACACCTGCTTTATGAAAACCAAGAACATCTACTCGATTGCTCACATCACTCTTAAGTTCTTCGTTTGTTAGCCATCGCTTATTTGAAAAAGCAAATTCTAATTTATTACGGTACATTTTGATTTCATCCGCCCCTAGAATGGGTGAAAACACTTCAACATTTACTTTACCAATTCGCTGTAATGCATTACGAACTACTATTTCCTTATGCTTCAATTGCGCATCATAACTCAAATTCTGCCACTTACAGCCGCCACATACGCCAAAGTGCTCACAGAATGCCTCTACTCTATCCACAGAAAGCTCATGTACAGTTTGAGCCTGCCCCATCAAAAACCCCTTTTTCTTTTTGATTATCAAAACATCTACAACATCTCCTGGAACAGCACCCTCCACAAACATTACTCGCCCTTCTTCATCTCTCCCTACCGCTTTGCCTTTATCCGCAATTCCTGTCATTTTTACCTTTTCTACCAAAAAAGGCTTTCTTCTTCTTCCCATAAAATATTTAGTTAATAGTCTAACCGTTATTAGTTAATAGCAATTACGCTTACACACTTAAGTAGTTTGCCAGAAACCGTGCCTGCCGGCAGGCTAAAATTTTATTATACTCATTTTCTAGCCCAACTACTTAACTATTAACCTTTAACACTTATCATTTATCTAGTCAAAACAATATAATCCCTAATTAAAGTTCTAAGAAACTCTTCTCTATTTTTTGGCAGCTCTCCAATTTCAAGGACCATTTGCATCCTTTCTACCAACTTCTGCATCGCCTGCTCATGCGCTTCATTTCTAAAGGTACGATAGCGATTAATTACACTCTTAATTAATAGCATATCCTGCTCCGTCAGTTGCTGCACCTGAGGATATTTTGGCTCATAACTTTCTAATGAATTGATATTCAAAATATCATTTAAGCGAAAGCGAATATTACTCCGTACTCGAATAACCGAGGTATTAGCAGTCAAGTCTCCTAGTCGCTGATTCTTAGAAGAAGAAGAAACTAAAAAAGAGGCTACCACCCCCGCAGACAAAATAGAATCGACAATATGAAAAACCGCTCGCAAAAGGTAATCCGTCAAACTGGGTTCTTCGCCATCCAATCTCACCACCTTTAAGTTAAATGCTTTCTTACCCCATGATTGCCCATCTGCCAACACTTCTGAAAGAAAGTGATAAAGCATTAACAATACGGTAGGTACTACTCCATACCAAACTCCCAAAAAAAGACTATTATCCCACGATCGGTTATTGATCGCCATCGCTACCAAGATAGATAGCGCCGTAAATCCAAGAATAACGATCAGCATATCTATAAAAAAGGAAAGAATTCGCTCCCTAAGAGAAGCTAATTCGTATTCGATACTTACGTTCTGTGTAGTCTGAATATCAATCGTGGACATATAACCTTATATTTCTTACAAACTTGTTTTTATACGATTAATTTTTTAATATGCTAAATAGGCTGAAAAATGATACTAACTCATTTTCACTTTGCCAAAATAAAGAGAACGATCGGACTAATAGAAAGTTCGAAACGTCAATTTGGTGAAATACTAAAAGAAAATGCACTAATATCGTTTAGCCCAATAACTCATCATGAATAATTAAGTATAATGCGGAACTTTTTGCTTCCTTTAAGATTTATACTTAAAAATTGTTACGATTGCCGCTATAGGCTAGGGTTTAAAAGAAATATAGACAAATTTTTTGTTTAAAATTTTAACCTTGCATCAAAGGTAGTCTTTTAGAATAATATGTTTACTCCATACCTCCGAGAAGATTCATGCGCGAGACGAAGTTTATTGACCAAAATAAAGAGAAGTGGGAAGAATTGGAAGAAACGATGGAAAGTCGTTACTACCAACCAGAAAAACTACTCCAGCTTTTCGTTCAAATTCTAGATGATCTATCTTTCTCTAGGACTTTCTATCCGAACCGATCTGTTCGAGTTTATTTGAATAGCTTAGCGCAAAAAATATTCTTCACCATCTATAAAAATCGTAAATCTCCATTCAAACGCTTCTCCTCCTTTTGGATAGAGGAGCTTCCACAGCTCGTTTATGAATCTAGAAAGGAATTTCTCCTCTCCTTTTTAATCTTTGCTTTTTCTAGCTTGATTGGTGTCCTATCCACTCAGATGGATCCAGATTTCCCCACACTTATACTAGGAGAAGACTACATCAATATGACCTTGGAGAATATTGACTCTGGTGATCCTATGGCTGTATACAAAGCAAAAGGTGCATTTGGAATGTCTCTAGGTATTACAATCAATAATCTATTCGTTGCCTTCTTGACGTTCGCACTCGGTGCAACTTACCTAGGGGCCATTATCATACTTGTCCGAAACGGAATCATGGTAGGTGTTTTCCAGTATTTCTTCATCCAAAAAGGCTTATTTTATGAATCTTTTCTAACGATCTGGATTCATGGCACCTTAGAAATTTCAGCCATTATTATAGCTGGTGCAGCAGGTTTAACGATGGGCAAAGGGCTCGTCTTCCCAGGGACTTTCCGGCGAATACAAGCCTTCCAAAAATCGGCTAGAAGAGGGTTGAAAATCATGGTGGGTATCTTCCCTATCTTTGTCGCCGCTGGTTTTATAGAAGGGTACCTCACTAGACACACGGAATTACCGAATGAAATAAGATTTATTTTTATTGTCCTTTGTTTGTTATTTGTGCTAGCTTACTTCATCGCCTACCCCTTCTATAAAGCATCCAAAGGCTTTAAGAATGCATTAGCTGAAACACGCATTCCGCCCGATAAAAATGAAGATATTGACTTCCATCTAGTGAAAAATACAGGAATCCTTTTTACTGATATTTTCACTTTTTTTAGGAAGTATCAAAAAAAAATACTCTTATTGGTATTGGTCTCCGCAACAACTTATGTCGTTACCATATTCCTAGTCACTGCCAATCAACTTCCTAGCGAAACTTTCTTCTTTGCAGGAATTTCATCTGTATTTGCAGATAGTTTGGGGCAGTTCTTTTATGGAAAAACACATAAAGCGATTCCTATTGTAAGTATCTGTTCAATGTCTATCTCTATCTTCTTTTTATACAAATGGATGCGTAAAGAAAGTAAGATACACCATCAGAAATTCAAAGCTGCCTCAGACTTTCTAAAAGTTTTCTTTGGTGTCATCATTATGCACTTATTATTAATGACCAATGTTTGGATGGAGGATGGATGGCGTTCATCACTTGGTTCGGTCTTTTATAACTTTCTCGTCATGGGTATAGCAGGTCCTATCCTTCTTCTATGGCTCTATACCATGTTTGTTGAAGGGAAAAATCCATTTAAAGCATTTGGCAGAGCATTTCGCTTAATCCGATTTAGATACTCGACGGTCTTCTCCTTGTTTACCACTTTGTTCATTGTAGGCTATATCTTTATATTGATTTTAGACTCTTATTTATTGACTTTATTTCTTGAACTCGTCGCTTGGGTCATTCACCTTGAGCAAGAACAGATGGATGAATTAAGCATCGTTTTACTCAGTTTTGTAAGTCTTTTTGTATTTTATTTGGTTCTAAGCTTGATAATTATAGGTGCAGGCTTATTATATTACAGCTTATTGGAAATCGCGGAGACAAATGAATTAAGGCGTCGAATTGATCAAATTGGCCAAAGCCAAAAAATTAAAGGCTTAGAAAGGGAAACAAGCAATTAAAAAAACCATCTTGATACATTCAAAACTTCATATCTTTTGTGGAATATTGTACCTCCTCTTTGGACTCATTCCTTCTTCTTTGATCAGTCAAAGCCAAGCAAGCTCTATCCAAAGTTTTGATCGAGTCAAATGGAAAGAAACAACCAAAGGAATAGACTACGCAGGCGAATTGGGCAAAGTAAAAAACGAAAAAGCTAAAAAGAAAAGGCGCAGAGGTGAAGCTTCTCCCAAAGCTAAAGAACTTCAGCCCAGTCGTATCAATTTTACTGGAGCAGGCTTCCTAGGGAAGGTATTGCTTTTTATATTGGGAGCAGTGGTACTCTACTTCCTCATTAAAGCATTGACAGGATTAGACAATCCCCGAAATACCAAAATAGACAAGGAGGCCGAAAGTTTGGCGAAAGCCATAGAAAAAGCAGAAGAAAATATCCCAGAAGCCGATACTCGAAGTTTGTTACAAGAGGCGATTGAACAAGAAGCCTATAATCTTGCTATTCGATTATATTTTTTGGATACCCTTAAGGAACTTACCCAAAAACAAATCATACAATGGAAAAAAGATAAAACCAATCGGGATTATCAATTGGAATTATCCGATCATCACCTGAAAAAAGATTTCAATCAGCTGGTCAATATATTTAATCACCTTTGGTATGGCAAACGCTACATCAATAAACAAGACTTTCAAGCAATTGAACCTCATTTTCAATACTTCATTCAAGCTATTCACCAAACACCCAAACTGAATACAAACCCATGAATAGTAGAAATGTAGCCATTGTCGCCATTGGGTTGGGTGTGGTCATCGCCCTTCTTATCCTCTTCTATAAGGGGCAGAACCAAGCATTCGACTGGCGAGAAACCTATGAAGAAGAAAGTAAACAACCCTACGGAACCTATATTATATATAACTTACTTCAAGAATACTTTCCCCAGGAAGACTTTACCACTTTCACCGATAGTGTTCACTTTGAGCAAGTGCCTATTGATAAAGTTGGCAACTATATCTTTATTGGTGCTGGAATATTGTATGACTCCTTAGATATGGAAGACCTCTTTACTTTCGTAGATCATGGAAACAACGCCTTCTTCTCCAGCCTCACAATTCCAAGTGATATGATGGAGCGATTGTATGCTGAAGAGTGTTATTATCACTTGGGAGATTATGATGCTTATCCTGATACTATGATAGAGCTTACGCTTTATGAAAAACATCTGGATGAAGATATATTTACTTTCAAAGCCCTAAGCAAAAATCAAACTCAAAAATATGATTGGAGGTATATTCCTTATTACAATATTTGTGAAGAAAGTAATATGGAGTTATTGGGGGGCACCCTTGATAGTAGCTTTAACTTTATTCGACTCCCTTATGGAAATGGCTATTTTTACTTCCATACTACCCCGCTTGCATTCACAAATTTACAGCTACTGGAAGAAGAACTTTTAATCTATTCAGAAAAGGTATTTTCCTATTTAGAGCCTGGTCCGATCTATTGGGATGATTACAGCCGTACTTCAGCGTTTGTCGCTAGGCAACAGAATACAAACAACCCCTGGAGCAAGCGCCTTTCGGCAAATAGCCCGCTAAAGTATATTCTTAGCCAAGCACCCTTGGCTTGGGCATGGTACTTACTCTTAGCCCTGGGAATGCTTTACCTAATATTTCGCGGAAAACGAAAACAAAGAGTCATTCCCATCTTGGAAAAGAATAAAAATACTTCATTAGAATTCATCTCGACTATCGGAAGGTTATACTTCTTGAGAAACAACCACAAAGATTTAGCTCATCAAAAAATGCGCCTTTTCCTAGCATTTGTGCGGGAGCGATATCATATCAATACTAAAGACTTGGACCACAGTTTTGTGAAAAGTTTAGCTGCTATTTCGGAAGTAGCGGAAGAACGAATTGATCAAATTGTGCTGATGTCTAATAATGTGTCTGGCGGAAGTTTCATTTCTGACGCCACATTGATTGATTTTCATAAAAAAATAGACTACTTCTATAAAAACTGCAAATAAATGATGCCGAACGAAGAAGACAATGAAAAAACTCCTATGGAGGAAAATATACAACCAATCGAAAGAGAGGAAGATCTACCTAATTGGCAAGCTCATCAAATTAATTTGTCAAAAGTAAACATTGCGGTAGATCGTATCAAAGAGGAATTGCATAAAGTGATCATTGGTCAAGAAGAACTATTAGACTTATTGATTGCATCTATCTTTGCCCAAGGTCATGTTCTCTTGGAAGGAGTACCTGGTATTGCCAAAACACTTACTGCAAAACTTTTGGCTCAGACAATTGATCTAGATTTTTCAAGAATTCAGTTTACTCCCGACTTGATGCCAAGTGATGTTATTGGTACGACAGTTTACAATATGAAAACAGCTGAATTTACGTTCAGCACTGGTCCAGTATTCTCAAATATTATATTGATCGATGAAATCAATAGGGCTCCTGCCAAAACACAGGCAGCTTTATTTGAAGTGATGGAAGAGTACCAAGTAACCGTAGACGGCACAACTTATCCAATGTCTTATCCTTTCTTTGTGATTGCTACCCAAAACCCAATCGAACAGGAAGGTACTTATAAGCTGCCAGAAGCACAGCTAGATCGTTTTTTAATGAAAATTAACTTACACTATCCAAAACTAGAAGAAGAAAAATCTATCCTGCGCAGATTCAGAAGCGACTTCAACCTAGAAAAACGCAAAGAAGTGATTACCGTATTTTCTGCAGAGGAAATAAAAGAATGCCAAGAAATTGTAGAAAAAGTTCATATCGATGATAGCCTGTTGGACTATATCGCAGAAGTGGTCAGCAGTACTCGAAATAGTGCCGACTTATTCTTGGGTGCTTCACCAAGAGCTTCTTTAGCTATCCTCAAAACAGCTAAAGCTATTGCCGCAATGGCTGGTCGAGATTTTGTGACGCCTGAAGATATTCAATATGTTGCCTATCCAGTACTCAATCATCGAATCATTCTAACCCCTGAAAGAGAGATGGAAGGTATGGATATCAAAAGTGTTGTTCAGAAGATCCTTAAAAAAATTGAAGTTCCTCGCTAATGAAACACCTCTTCCTAAGCAATCGATTTTTCTGGCTCTTTGGTGGGATCGCCGCTGGTTTTGCATTAAGCTTTGCAATACCCACTTTGTTCATCATTGTACAAGTCATCCTCTTCGTTGCCTTTTTAATCGTTTGGTTAGATGTATTTATCCTTTTCAATAAAAATACCATCCTTGGCTGCCAACGAACTTTACCGAAGGTCTTTTCGCTGAGCGACCCCAATACCGTGACTATTAAATTAGCCAATCGGTCTCCTCAGACATTAAACTTTACTGTTATTGATGAGCTACCCTTCCAATTTCAACAAAGGCATCAAAGCTTTCAGCTATCGCTAAAAGCAGGGGAGGACTTTGCTCTTTCTTATCAACTAATACCAAAAGAGAGGGGACTTTATGATTTTGGTGCCGTCAATCTATTCTTATCTAGTCGAATTGGCTTAGTAGAAAGACGCTTGCAGCAAGCAGAACCTATGAGTGTGCCGGTCTATCCTTCTATTATTCAAATGAAGCAATTTGAACTCATGGCACTTTCTAAAATCAGTCATTTCCAGGGTATAAAAAAAATCCGAAGAATTGGCCATAGTTACGAATTTGAACAAATCAAAAACTACGTACGAGGGGACGACTACAGAAGCATCAATTGGAAAGCAAGTAGCCGCAGAGCTAGCTTGATGGTTAATCAATATGAAGACGAACGTGCACAACAAATCTATTCCATTATAGATAAAAGCCGCGCCATGCGCATGCCCTTCAATGACCTAAGCCTCATGGACTATGCCATCAATACAACACTAACTATTTCTAACATCGCCTTAAAAAAATATGACCGTGCAGGGCTCATTACCTTCTCCGACAAAATTGGTACAACCATTAAAGCCGATAGCAAAACCACACAGCTAAACAAGATATTATTATCCCTTTATAAGGAAAAAGAACGGGTGCTAGAGGCGAATTACGAGCTGTTGTATTATGCAAGTAGAAAATTAATCACAGGCCGAAGCTTGATCATGCTCTATACCAATTTTGAAAGTATGTCCGCACTAGAGCGTGTACTACCTATTTTGCGACGAATCAATACTTTCCACCTTTTAGTTGTCGTATTTTTTGAAAATACAGAAATCAGAGACTTCGTTGAGCAAGAAGTCAACACAATAGAAGATATTTATCATCAAACGATTGCCCAAAAGTTCTTGCACGAAAAAACAAGAATGGTTCAAGTATTGCGTCAATATGGCATACAAGCCATACTTAGCCCCCCTGAAGAATTAACTATTAACACCATAAATAAATATCTCGAACTGAAATCTAGAGGTTTGATTTAAAATCAAATGACCTTAAATAACATTCTCAGTGCAATGATTTCAAATTTTCAGTTTGACTAGTAAATGGGTTTTATTATTTTAGGGACTAAACTTGCATAGCATGGACTTAGTAAAGGATAATGAAACTTGGACATTAATTAGAGAAAATGAAATCTTTGAAGACCTCAGTGATCATGAACTAGAGCAAATCTTTGTGATCGCTCAACGCAAAAATTATAATAAAAATCAAAGGGTTTTCTCTATCGATCAAAAAGCACGATATTTCTATCTAGTTGAACATGGCTCCTTTATTCTTAGCCTGCGAGGAAAACGTTACAAAACCATGAATCGAGGTACCTTATTCGGTGAAATTGGTATCATTAATGAAAACGTCCGAACGGGAAGTATCCGAGCTATGGACGAAGCTTCCCTCATTGCTTTTAATGGCCTGGATTTATACGATGAGGAAATTGTCTCCCCTTCTATTGCTCTTAAAATTACGCGCTCCTTGGCTAAAAAAGTAACCAATTACCTCCGATCAAGAGAGCATATTTCTACCAAAGAACTAATTGACAACGGAGAAAATGATTTTGTAGAATTCAAAGCCTCCCTTCGCTGGAATGCCGATAAGCAACAAAAAGATCGCTTAGTAGAACATGCCGTGATCAAGACGCTAGCTGCTTTTATGAATACTAAAGGAGGGACCTTATTAATCGGTATTCAAGACGATGGAGATGTTGTAGGTATCGGGCAAGATCGCTTCGATAACTACGATAAAATGTTATTACACCTCACCAAAATCATCAAAGAAAGAATTGGAACGCTCTTCATAGAGTTCCTAAAGTTTGATGTAGAAACTATCCAAGAAGAATATGTACTTCGAATCGATTGTGAAGCAGCATCTACACCTGCCTATGTACGCGAACGCAATGAAGAAATATTCTATGTCCGAACCGGCCCTTCAACCACACACCTAAAAACCAGCCGCGTATTTGATTATATCAGAAGACGCTTCTACTCCGGAGGTTTCGGGTAAAAGCCCATAAACGAAGAAAAGACTCCAAGAATCACATCCTAAAGTCTTTTCTACAAGATGGAGTAAAAGCGAGCTTGCGAGCAAAATACAGAGAGCCTGCAAACCAACGCACAAAATCCACTCCCTCACTACCTACGCTCTTTTTTGCCAAGAACTCTGAACTACCATCTCTTTCTCATTCAGTTGCTCAAAACGATAACCTTGATCAGCAAAATGTTCCAAAGCTTTTGGAAGCACATAAGAAAGCTTATCCTCAGCTTTTAAACTATCATGGAAGACGACGATCGAACCTGGTCGTACGTTGTTGATTACATTCTCTAGGCATTGTTCTGGCAATAACTTAGGATCAAAATCACCACTCAAAACATCCCACATGACAATGCGGTAGTGCCGTTGCAAAAATCGAGCTTGTTTAGGCTTTAAACGGCCATAGGGAGGACGAAAAAGAATAGAATCCATCTGGTTAGCACAATGCCTGATATTGTGAAAATATTCTATATTATCACTCGCCCATCCATTCAAATGATTGAAGGTATGGTTACCCACCGCATGGCCAGCATTGACTACCTGCTGAAAAACTTCAGGGTTTTTCTGAATATTTTCGCCAACGCAAAAGAAAGTTGCTTTTGCATCATAAGCCGCTAACTGTTCTAATACCCAAGGAGTCACTTCTGGGATAGGGCCATCATCAAAGGTGAAATAAACTACTTTTTCTTTTGTAGGAATTCTCCAAGTGTAATTCGGAAAAAGATTCTGGATAAATTGGGGCGTTTTAATGAGATACATAAGTCTTTTGGATTATTTATTGTTCATGGAAAAAATTATATCGCAAAATTTACCTCTATTATTATGTAGAGATAAGAATTAATTATACTTCTTTAATAGTAAAGGGTGAAAACAGAATTTTTTGAAAAAGTGGACGACAAATTCCTTAAATTTTCTTTTCACTTCCTACTTTGCAGTCCAATTACGGTAATGATAAAACTTTTTTAAAAGCGGCTTTTCCTTACCTGAAGTTCGATAGGTGCTCGATTTGAGAGTGAATTGCTTTATAAATAAACGAACGAACACTTAAAAATGCTGCTTCGAATTTGTTTTTTCAGGATTTTTTATTAAAACTAATGACTTAAGTTCATATAATGGAAAATATCAGAGTAAGATTTGCCCCAAGCCCCACTGGTGCATTGCACATTGGAGGTGTACGAACGGCCCTGTACAACTATTTGTTCGCCAAAAAACATAAGGGTACTTTTATCCTTCGAATCGAAGATACCGACCAAACCCGATATGTTGAACAAGCAGAAAGTTATATCATAGAAGCCCTAGAATGGTGTGGGTTTACTCCAGATGAAGGCCCTGGTATTGGTGGTAAGTATGGCCCTTATCGTCAATCTGAACGAAAATCGTTATACGCCAAGTATGCCCAACAGCTCATCGATTCAGGCAAAGCATATTATGCATTTGATACGCCCGAAGAATTAGATGCCATCCGGGAAGCAGAAAAAGCAAAAGGTAACCATACCTTTAAATATGATTCTAAGGTTCGCGCCACACTTAATAATAGTATCCGCCTTTCGGCAGATGAGGTACAAGCAAAACTAGATGCAGATGAGGCCTATACGATTCGTCTGATGGTCCCTCAAGACGAAATAGTAGTTGTTCATGACTTGATCAGAGGAGAGGTAAAATTCCAAAGCAATGAACTAGATGATAAGATTTTGCTAAAAGCAGATGGTATGCCTACTTATCACTTAGCAAATATTGTTGATGATTACGCAATGAAAATATCTCATGTCATCCGAGGGGAAGAATGGTTGCCAAGTACAGCCCACCACGTACTTCTGTACCGTGCATTTGGATGGGAAGATGTAATGCCAAAATTTGCCCACTTACCTCTTATCCTAAAACCAACAGGCAAAGGCAAATTGAGTAAAAGAGATGGATCTAAATTAGGTATTCCCGTTTTCCCACTTTCGTGGAATGGCGCCACAGCAGAAGATTCTTTCGTAGGGTTCCGCGAGTTTGGCTTTGATATTGGCGCCGTGCGCAATTTCTTAGCATTCCTTGGTTGGAACCCAGGAACAGAACAAGAAATTTTCAAGCTAGAGGAATTAGTGGAAGCTTTTTCGATCGAAAATATTGGCAAGTCAGGTGCTCGTTTTGATTATGATAAAGCGAAATGGTTCAACCAGCAATATATCATGGCTAAAGATAATAAGGCATTAGTGCCTGAAATTCGTCAAATTATTTCAGCTCACGGCCATGATGCAAGTGATGAATTCCTTGAATCAGTCGCAGGTATGATGAAAGAAAGAGTAACACTCATGCCCGATTTCTGGACAAATGCATCTTACTTTTTCGAAGAGGTAAAAGAATATGACCAAAAAACGATTCGCAAAAAATGGAAGCCAGAAAGAAGACCACTATTTGACAACTTAGTAGAGCGCTTTGAACAACTTGAAGATTATTCTGCGGATCAAGTGAAAGCTACAGTTGAAACATTTATGGCTGATCATGAACTGAAGTTTGGAGATGTTCTACCAATACTAAGAATTGGTGTTTCTGGTACAACAAAGGGGCCATCTGTATTCGATATGATGGCTCTAATCGGAAAAGAAACCGTCAATAATCGTATGAAAAAAGCTTACGACATCATGGATAATTACCACAATGAAGTATAAGCTAAAAAAATAAAGTAACTTGGTGGAAGAAATTCCTTTCATCAAGTTCTCCTTTTTAAATCAACCAATTATGCCTAAAAAAAAAAGAAAACAAGAAAATCCCGAGGTCAATAAAGACCTAAAAGGCTTCAATATCAAAATCAATGAATTTGGAGAGATTACCTCTAACTTTGAGGTAGATAAACTCAACAAATTCCTCAACGAAAATATTGAGGATAAAAAATTAAAAGACGCAGAAGAAGACCATAAAACAGGAAAAAAAGAGTAAAAAAAGGATTTTTTAACAAAAAAACGCATTTTAATCAACACTTTATCTCTTTTTAGAATCATAAAAGTGAGCGAGATTAGCAAGTTTTTAATAATTTGCGTATTCAAAGATTAAAAAACCAAAACCGATTATCCCATGAACTACCATGCACTACTAGAAAGTGGCATGAGTCTGCTACTTGTTTATCCTAAGACTTCCAATTGTTGTAGATCAATATCAACGTCTTATCGTCCCTACTTCATTAAACATTAAAAGTAAAACGTTGACCCTTTTTTACAAATCAGTGAATAATAGTCCCTTATTATATTCGACTGTCCTCCAATGTATGCTTATAATGCATCTTGCGAATCTCTTGAATTTATTTTTGATCAAAAGCTATAGATCATATGAATTATAAATTGTTACGCCTCAAACAATACTTTTCCATTATTTGGTTTGCTGGTGTTACCCTATTGTCTTTTAGCCCAACCCTAAAAGCAGGCAGTTTCCCTAAAATCGAAATAAATGAGAAGAAGGATGTACTCGTTCCTCCTGTTTTCATCGATCCTATTCCGGGTAATATTACGATCAGCTGCCTATCTGATTTTCCTGTTCCTATCATTCTGGATGCAGAAGCTGAAGATGGAACTATTCTAAATGTACCTGCTGTTGATGCTCCAACTTCTGACAACCTAGATCCTTGTATCGGAGGTATCGTTACTCGAACCTGGACTGCAACTTTCAACGGAGAAACGACAGTCGAAACACAAATCATTACCGTCGAACCTGATTCAGATCCTCCTGTACTGAATATCCCAGAAGTGCACGATACCATTTTGTGTACAAACCTCAATGCATCCAATGATATCGCCACTTGGATCAATGATCGTCGATTAGCTGTAGCTACCAACGCAATGGATGTATGTACGTCCGTTGATAACATCTTCGATAATGATCCGCAACCAACAAGTAACCCTTGTAATACCGTTACCATTTCATTTACTATTGTGGATGATTGCGGAGCCGTACTTAATTATGAATCCAGCTATACCTTACTAGATACCGTAGCACCAGTCTTGGACCTCGCGCCTAATGATACCATAGTAGATTGTAATGCCGTCCCTCCTGCAGCCATACTGACTGCAACTGACGATTGTTCACCTGTTACACCTGTACTAAGGGAAGATACGGTTTTCTTAGCTTGTCAATATGAATATACTATTACCAGAACATGGATTGCAACAGACTCTTGTATGAATGCAGATACAGCTGTACAAATCGTAATGGTTATAGATACAGTTGGTCCTATCCTAGATGGTGCACCAGAGGATGACACCCTTAGAGTACAATGTGATGAACTGATACCCGGAATACCCAATGTTACAGTAGCAGATAATTGTGGTCCTCCTGAATTTACATTTACTCAGGATACCCTATTTGAAGCATGCCCATTAAACTATACCATCAACCGTTTTTGGTTTGTAGATGATGGCTGTGGACGCACCGATATGGGCCGTCAAACCATTATCGTAAGAGATACTATCGGACCACAAATTATTGGAGTAGGTGAAAACGAAATGATCTTCCTCAGTTGTGAAGATCCTGTGCCAGCTCCCAATCCAAATGTAGTAGCAAATGATAACTGTAGCGTTCCTCAGTTATCCTACACTCAGGATACTACCTTCGGAGCTTGCCAATACGAAATGACTATTCTCAGACAATGGGTGGCTGATGACGGCTGCGGTCGTACCGACACTGCCAGACAAACAATCGTTATCACAGATGATATTGGTCCAGAAATTATTAACGCCCCAGAAAATGATACTATTCGTGTCGATTGTACGGCAGATATTCCTATTCTGCCAAATGCAAGCGTACAGGATAATTGCGGAATACCTGAGCTATTGCTTTCTCAAGATAGCGTGCAAGGTGCCTGCCCACAAGAGTTAATAATTACGAGAGAATGGACAACGGATGACGGCTGTGGACGCACTGACACAGCCAGACAAGTAATTTTTGTACTAGACACTATTGCTCCAGTACTCACCGGAGTAGCTCCTACTGATACCATACTACTAGACTGTAGCGAAATTATCCCTAATCCACCCATGGTTACTGCTACCGATAACTGTATAGGTATGATGATGCCAGTAATGATAGCAGATACCGTACTAAATGCTAGCTGCCCAAATAGCAAATTTACGATCACCAGAAGATGGACGGCCACCGATGATTGTGGAAACTTCGTTGAAGCTGTACAAGTCATTGAAGTAGATGATAACAATGGCCCTGATTTCATAGTACCTCCTCCTATCACTATCGATTGTACGCAAGATCCATCAGATCTCACTATTACAGGTGATGTAACAGATATTTCAGATAATTGTGACGATAATCCAATTAAATCTTTTTCAGATAATATCATTCAAAATGGAGGATGTCCACAGTCTTATCAAATTCAAAGAAGATGGAGAGTAAGAGATGCTTGTAATAACATTACAGGAAAAATCCAGATTATTACAGTCGTGGATAATGATGCACCTAGTTTTGATGCACCTCAAGATGTTACAGTTTCATGTGGTGAAGAAAATGATTTTAGTATCACTGGCTTTGCTACTAATGTAGTCGACAACTGTGACCAAAGTTTGACAGCTACCTTCTTTGAGACTATTGTACTAGGGCCTTGTGTCAATAGCTATATAGTAACCAGAACTTGGTCAGTGACGGATGATTGCGGCAACTTTACAGAAAAAGACCAAAAAATTACAGTCGTAGATAATCAGATTCCGTTATTTACTTCAAATCCACAAAACTTGACAGTTGATTGTGACTTTGAAGATGATTTAGAAGTGACTTTCAATAGTTGGATTGCAGATCGAGGCGGCGCCTTGGCAATAGATAACTGTAGTAATGAAATATCTTTAGCATGGTTCGCTTTCGAATCTGGTACAAGTAATCCAGCGGTTCTACCAGAAGCTAACTGTCCTGCACCTGGCGGATTATTAAGAGAATCATTTGTTGACTTTGTTGTAGTGGATGAATGTGGTAATCAAACCACCCAAACTGCTCGATTTAGAGTAATTGATAATTCACCACCAATCATTACAGGTTGCCCATCAGATACAGTTATTCAAAACACAACAGGGCTTTGTGAAGCTTCTTACACCTTCTTCCCACCTTCAGTACAAGAGAACTGTGCAGAAGCAGTTGCAGTAACAGACGTATTCGATTCGGCTACAATCACCGCAACTGTTCCTGATGGCGGTTCTTTAGGCACCACACCTATTGACCCAATTAGCCTTAATTTCGACTTAAGTGCACTATTACCCTTGAGTGCAGGGGGAGATGCTACTTTAACGATAGACTTAACCAATGCTGATGCAGAAGGAACAACAGAATACCTTCTCATTTATGGTGAAGATGGTTCTTTATTAGGACAAACCAATCCTACTAATGCTCAATGTGGTAATTCTCAAACGACTATAAACATATCCGCCGCTTTAGTCAATATTTGGGGTAATGATGGTATCATCACGATCAATATTGAGCCGTTTATCCCTGTCAATCAATCTGCAGCATTCGCTGTAAATGCTATTTGTGACCCTCCAGGTCAAGTAGCCGCTACTTTAAGTGTTTCTAATAGAGATGTAAGTGACTTAGAATTTGAATATCAGATCAATACTGATGGCTTCCAAGACGTAGCTCCTATTGCTCCTCAAACCGTCACATTGCCAATAGGTATGCATACCATTACCTATCGCCTGAGAGATTGTGGCGGAAATACAACGACTTGCTCTTATCAAATAAACGTGGTTGACCTAGAAGCGCCTGTCCTAGCATGTCCAATGGATACAACGGCTATTTTAGCTTTAGGCGGTTGTACTTCAATGATTACATTACCAAGGCCAACAAGCCTAACTGATAACTGTGGTTTAGACGTAAGCCTGTTAGATGTAAATGCAACCAATGCAGCAGATAGCTTATTAACATTTACTTTTGACCCTAACCTTCCTGGTTATCTTGCAGAGGATAAAGTATACAACTTTCCTATTGCTAATGCTGGATTAAATGGTGATGTCTACGTAATTGTAGACTATCTAGGTGATTTCAACACTAATGATGCATTCTTTACCATAAAAGGAGAAGGAGGTGAGCTAATTGGAATAACAGATTTAAATGTGGCCGATTGTTCTACACCAAACCAGCAAGTGTTTACGATTCCTGCAAGCTTGGTAAATACATGGAGTCAAGATGGAAGTGTGGATATATTGGCAGAATCTCAGGAAGTTATGGTTCCAGGTGGACAACCTGGTGATGGAGTAAATCCTTGTAATCCTGCTAATGTAAATATGGACGGTGATGATGATGGTAGCAGTTTTCTAAAAATCACCCTAGCATATGATAATATTCAACCAGATTATTTCACTTCTGGTGTAACTAATATTCCATTCACAGAAGTAGATGAAGACAATGCTTTTCCAGCACATGACTTTAATCGTGGTATCACACAAGTTTCTTATGTCATTGCTGATATTTATGGCAATAAAGATACTTGTGCCTTTGAAGTTAATATTTTAGATGAGGAAGTACCTACTGCTATTTGCCAACCGACAACCTTACAAATCAACCCTTCCGGCTTAAGCCAAACATTCGTTGATGCGGTAGCGATGGATAATGGAAGTTTTGACAACTGTGGTGGTTTAGACACCCTATTTATCAATCCAAATGGATTTGATTGTTCTGAGGTAGGGACTAATTTCCAAGCAGAATTGGTGGTAAGAGATAGCTCTGGAAATGAAAATTCATGTACAGAAGTAGTCAGCTTAGTAGCAATTAAACCAGAACCAGCTTTCTCAGGAGGGGCTTGTGCGGGTGACACCCTCTTTTTATTTGCTAATCCTCCTGCTACACCTGGCGTTAACAATGATATTTGGACTTACCAGTGGTCAGGGCCAAACTTCTCTTCTGGTCAACGCAATCCATTTATCCCTAATGTAGGTGCCTCAAATGCCGGAACTTATTCGGTTACAGTAACCGGTATTAGTGGTTGTTCTTCTTTCGGTGAACTGCAAATTGGAATTGAAAATCTACCTCCAGAACCAGAAATTTTCACAGCTACTGAGGTTTGTAATGATGAGCAAATTGTATTAAGTACGAATCAACTGAACAATGCTTCTTCTTATTTATGGTATCAAGATGTTACGGGTTCAGACCTGTTATTAGGTGAAACGACCGATCCTGAATTAGTTCTTAACGGACCACTCTTGGAAGGGGATGCCACTTATTATTTGATTATTGAGACGACCTTAGGCTGTCTTTCTAATTCCTCTGACCCAGTCATTGTGAATGTGGTAGATCGTCCTGTTGCGATTCCTCCCCTAGATCCTGTGCTGTGTGAGGGAGAGGAATTAATTTTAAGTACAAGTGTCTTTGGCGTGAATTATGAGTGGTCAGGCCCCACTAATTTTTTCTCTACTCAACAGTCACCTCTGGTAACAGACTCAACAGAATTAAATAAGCATTCAGGCGTTTATAACTTAATTGTTTCTAGAGGAAGTTGTGTGTCTGATCCCGTTCAAACGGTGGTAACAATTTTACCAAAACCAGCGCAGCCAGATTTATTCTCCAATGGTACACTGTGTGAAGGAGAAGAGTTAATTCTTACGACGACTTCAACCAGTGTGGAGACTTATCAGTGGCTTCCGCCAAATGGTCCTGATATTGAAGATACGGACCCGCAATATACCGTACCAGTAACGGATGAAGATATTCATGAGGGTACTTGGCGGTTAATTGTAACGCAATTTGGTTGTGAATCAGATCCATCTGAGCCATTAACTGTAAATATTGATCCTGTTCCAAATACCGTTGGTTCTGCTAGTGATGATACGCCCTGTGAAGGAACGAGTGTAAATTTAATCGCAACACCAGACGTATTCCCTGCAGCATCCTATGTTTGGGAAGCACCAAGTGGCGATCTTTTAGTAGGCCAGGAATTTGAAATTGCTGATTTGAATGATTTTAATGAAGGGCAATATATCCTTACTATTACATCTCCTGAGGGATGTGCCAAATCAGATACCATCCATGTTGATGTACTCCCCGGTGTTGATATTACTGCACTAAGTGATGATGCCCCCGAGTGCTTAGATGGGCCAACAAATGTTACTTTATCAGCAACTATTTTCCCACCTGATTTGAGTAATGATTATACATACTTATGGAGTAATGGGAATGGATTTTCAGATACCAATCCAAATGCTGTTATTCCTGGAGCAACCTCAGAAGATAGCGATAATTATAGCTTGCAAGTAACCAATAGCTTTGGTTGTGTATCAGAAGTATCTACAATCGAAGTAGAATTGACTGATTCACCTGCCACACCAATTACTCCTGTTTCTATTCCAATTAATGTTGAAAAATTCTGCGAAGGAGATGAAATTGTCTTAGAAACAGACGAATATGATACAGATATCACCTACTTCTGGACAACACCTAATGGACCAATTACCACAACTACTGCTACTTTAGTCATAGAAAATGCAGCTGTTCTGGATAGTGGAGCCTACACAGTATATGTAGAGGAAGGCTTGTGTACATCCAATACTTCAGGCACTAAACTGATTGATGTCAATCCAGTACCTATTCCAGAAGCTATGAGTAATGGCCCTATTTGTGCAGGAGATGATTTAGTGTTAACTAGTCCAATCATTCCGAATGCTACTTATGAATGGAGTCCAATTGCATCTAGTTTACCAACATTTACCATAAGCAGCGCAGACCCAGATATACATGCCGGAACTTATTCCGTAGTAGCTACTCTAGAAAATTGTATGTCTGAACCTGTAGAAATTGAAGTGGAGATATTTGATCGACCAGATGCACCTGTGGTTTTAAACAATGGCCCTATTTGTATTAGTGATTTGGGCGCAAGCCTACAACTTTCTATCGATCCGCAAACAGCAACACCGGGTGCATCCTACACATGGACAGGAATTTCAGAAATTGCAACACTCGATGATTTAATACTGAATCTAACCAACTTTACAGGTTATGACACAGACGGCACCTATGAATTTTTTGCGGAAGCGACCCTAGGAATCTGTACATCTGAATCATCCGAACCAACTAGTGTAGTATTTAATATTGCACCAGATATAGATGCAGTGATCAATATGTCTGATACGACTAATTTCTGCTTAGAAGATATAATCACTCTAGATGGAACCTTAGCTCCAAATGTAAGTGGTGCGTGGACACTGCTGGAAGGTAATCAATCGGCCTTGATATTTGCTGATAGTAGCTTAGGAAATACAAGTTTAATTATAGATGATGCTGGATTTTACACCCTTCAATGGAGTTTAAGCAATGGGGCTTGTATCGATTTCTCCACAGCAGAAACCGTACTAAATATTGGAGAAGCAGAAGAAGCGATCGCTGGAGATGATTTCTTTGCTTGTTACTTCCAAGAAAATCTACTAAATGCTGTAGCACCTGACAATTCTCAGAGTATAGGTTTCTGGACACAGCCAAATTTGCAAGAAGAATTTGATATTGTCATTGTGGATAGTGCGGATGTTAATTCTGCCATTACAGGCTTAGAAGAAGCCACTTATGCATTCTTTTGGAATGTCATGAGTGAGTGTGGTTCAAGGATTGATACCGTATTTGTTACCCTTTCGTCTTTAGCAGAAGGTGGTGATGATTTAGTATTATGT
Organism: Saprospiraceae bacterium; assembly: GCA_022448955.1. Taxonomy (GTDB): domain Bacteria; phylum Bacteroidota; class Bacteroidia; order Chitinophagales; family Saprospiraceae; genus JALEHC01. Next base: position 8,145 of record JAKVCU010000099.1, on the reverse strand, counting down.
GATGATTTCCCAATCAGTACACTAGGGGCAAACCCTACTGCCCCAACAAGTGAAGGACGCTGGAGTGCCTTAAACACGGGTGTTGAAATTTCAAATCCATCTGATCCAATGGCCTCTGTTATCAATTTAAATATTGGAGAGAACCGCTTTGTTTGGACTATAGATGATGGTATTTGCGAGGATGTAGCAAGAGATACTGTTTCGCGTTTCTATTATCCATTATTAGAAGCTGTAGATGACAATGTAGTCATTACATTTGGTGAATCTAGAACGATTGATGTACTGTCTAATGATTTGGTACCACCAAATTCCAATATAAAAATCACGATTGCGCCAAGTGTAGGAAGTGTAGTGATCAATGATGATGGAACTATTACGTATACACCTGGCCCCAATTACAGAGGAGAAGATGAATTCACGTACGAAGTATGCAATAATGGACAAGGTTGTGATTGTGTAAGTGCCGTCGTTTCACTTTCTTTAGAAGGGGTAGAATGTCAGGCACCCTCCATCATTACGCCAAACAATGATGGAGTGAATGACACCTTTGTCGTGCCTTGTTTATTAAATGTAGCAGATTTCCCTCGTAGTCAACTAATTGTTTTTAATCGTTGGGGGGATGAAGTATACAGATCCAGTTTACCCTATGATAATAACTGGGATGGACAGTATGATGGAGAAGATTTACCTGTAGGAACGTATTTCTATGTACTAGAATTTGGAAATGGTGCAGAAGCCATACATGGCTTTGTTGTGATTCAAAGATAATTTGATCATTTAGGGCTTACGGAATATTCCGTAAGTCCTTCAATAATAAAATAAAATGAGACTAAGTTTTACTTTTCTTCTTCTTTTTAGCTTTTGTGGACTAATGCTAGGGCAGCAAGATGAGCAATATACCCAATTTATGTATAATAAAATGGCCTTCAATGCAGCTTATGCGGGAAGTGGTGATGGGACTTGTATCACTGCCTTAGGGAAGGCTCAGTGGCTAGGATTTGAAGGCGCACCAGAAACCCAATTAGTCACCTTCAATATGCCTTTACTAAATAAGCGTATTGGTATTGGTGCTAGTATCTACAGACAAACCATCGGCATTACCGAAAACTTATCGGCAGAGGCAGTTTACGCTTATCGTATCAGAATGGGGCGAGGTACTCTATCCTTAGGGGTACAAGGGTCAGTACGATTATTGCGTGCTAATTTTAGCGAAGTAGAAGCCACTCAATCAGTAGACCAAGATGGTGCCATTCCAAATAACATTCAAAGTAAGTTCATTCCAAACTTTGGGGCAGGTGTCTATTTCAAATCAAATAGTTTTTATATGGGCGTTTCTATACCAAGATTGTTAGAAAATAATATTGATTTTGCAGATACTGGGGATATTATATCTACAGAAGTACGACATATGTATTTGATGGGAGGCTTCACTATTGAATTAAATGAGTTGGTGCAAATGCAGCCTCAGTTATTGCTAAAATATGTTGCAGGAGCACCATTTGATGGAGATATAAATACCAACTTTATCTTTGACGAACGCTACACTATCGGAGCTTCCTATCGTTTAGGAGGCTCGCGTACTAGCGGAATTGGCGAATCTGTTTCCTTATTATTAGGTCTACAGATTTCAGACGATCTATTCTTTGGTGCTTCTTATGATATGACGTTATCAGAGTTGCGTAAATACAACAGTGGTTCTGTTGAAGCTATTCTATTTTATTGCATTGGAGGCCGTTCACAAGGAGAAGAATTTATTAGCCCTCGTTTCTTCTAAACGAGATAGAAAATAAAAAAAGAGGCGGTCTCTTTTGAGACCGCCTCTTTTTTTATGGATAAAATCTATGCTTAAGACTTTACCTTATACCAAGTTTGTGTACGGTATAATCCAGTCCAGTGAATACCTTTTACTTTCAATTCCTCGGGTTTTCCATCTTCGAACCAAATGGTACATCCATATTCATTCCCACTTTCTGGATCAAGGATATTCCCTTTTCGCCAGTAGTCTTTATATGATTTAAGGTCTTCAAGAATAATCATCCCTAGAACTGGCTGATTTTTCTTTTTGCCTGGGCATTTATCGCACTTGCGATCAGGAGAAGACTTCAACAGTTTGGTGATTTTACCATGTAGTTTACCGTCCTTCTCATATATTTCAACGTAAGACTTTGCTTCGCCTGTTTTGTCATCAATCGTTTTCCAGGTCCCAATTGGTGAGCTTTGCGCCCAAATACTCACTACAAAGAATAAAAAGAATTTGACTAGAATTAGCTTCTTCATATATATTAAGTTTATAAATAATTTACTCTTCCATGCTCATTTCAGGATGCCAATAATGGCGATCAAAATCTACTACTTTATCATTTTCTACTTTCACACCTTCAGCTTCTAGTAGCTCCTGCATCATTGTTGGATTTGGGAAATGCACTCTGCCACTCAATTCTCCTTTTCTGTTAACTACTCGATGTGCAGGCACATCATCTTCCGAAAAACTCTTATTGAGTGCCCAACCCACCATTCGAGCTGAACCAAGACCAAGAAAAGCCGCAATGGTTCCATAAGTTGTAATACGACCTTCAGGAATACACTTTGTGACTTCATAAACCTCATTAATGTAGTTTCGTTTTTTCAAAATGCAGAAATTAAGTTGATTTTAACATTGCTGTGCTCGCATTATAGATAAACTACGAACAAAAGATAACAAAAAGCATAAATCTGTTTGTCAAGATGAATGAAAATTGTTGAATGTTTTACCTTTGCAGCTCAAATTAACAAAGATGTTAAAAACTAAAGTTAAAGCAAGCACGGTTACGAATCTGACTGATGCACGATATTTTGCAGCATGGGAAGTGGAATATTTGGGCTTTTGCCTAAACCCACACGCAGAAGAATACATCCAGCCTAAAGTAATGAATGCTATCAAAGAATGGGTAGATGGTGTCAAGATCGTCGGTGAATTTGATATGCAAACTGCGGATGAAATCCGTTCTGCCATTGATTTGCTGAATTTGGATGCTGTTCAGGTAGGGCATTTCACGACAGTGGAAACCTTGATGGAATTAAAAGCAGAAGTACCTGTTCTAAAAGAAATGGTCATCAATAAAGACACGGAGATCAATGCTATTGAAGAGCAACTGGAGCAATTCACTGGTTCTGTAGGCAGCTTTATCCTCAATTTTGATAAAAGTGGCATTCAATGGACTGATATTGTTGCGGGTAATCCTGTCAATTATGAGTGGTTGAAAGGTATTTGCGAAAGCTATCCGATCCTGCTAAGCATTGCAATCCCAACAGAAGAGATCGAGCAAATCTTAGAAGAATTACAGGCAGAAGGACTGAATGTAGTCGGTGGCGAAGAGGAAAAAGTAGGGTACAAGTCTTTTGATGAGTTGGATGAGGTGTTTGAAGCCTTAGAGGTACTGGTTTAAAAACCTTGAAAAAATGCAGTGCTTATACTTACCTACTGCTCGATTTACCCTTCTTTATCATGCGACGGATGCTAAGCCTGCGTATTATGAGAGCGTTACTATGGATGAATTCTTTGAATTTGTGTATGATGATAGAGAATATTACGAAAAGGGTTTATTCAATATGAATTAGGTAGGGTGGTCAACGAATATAATGGTATCGCTAATGTTTTTCAGAGCTTTTATGCTAAAGACTCTGATAATGAAGAAGCAACGGGAATCACTAGTTATCAACTGATCTATATTCAAGGAAGATGGTGGATTTCAGATTTGATGTGGACCAACAATACCAATAATGTTCCTATCCCGGAGAAGTATCTAAAAAACTAAGTCTCAAATGACGGATGACAAGCGAACTCCAACAATGACTTTCGACTCCTATTGGATATTTGCGCTGAATCCAAGTTACACTTTTTCAAAACCTAAAGAAGAACGACTCAGCGGTAAGTGGCTCATCTTTGAGCATATGTCTTCGATAGATCAAACATGGAATCTTATTCAAGATGCTACATTGAAAGGCGAATTAGGTCCAAGTTCAAAAGTATCTACTGCTAAAGAAAATCCAAATGCTCAAAATCATGAATTTGGTGTTATCTGCGTTTTCACAGAAGATTTCCACTGTAAGAAAGATGTGGAAAGAGTGAAAGATGCTATTAGATCTTTAGGAATTGAAAATAAGTTAGCTTATAAACTAGATAAAGATGTAGGGAAGTATGCAAAATCAGGAGATCAAAACCTCAGCCAGTTAATTGATTATGCGCCAAAATACTATGAAGCTATTCATTGGCTGAAAAATCAAAAAGAGAACCCCTTAATCATCGAAAAAGAAGATACTAAGAATGGGAAAAGTTACTTCGAAATCCATAAGGGCAACCAAGCAATCCAAACCTTTAAGGAACGAATTATCCAATTAGCAAAGCTTGGTTGTTATGTGAAATTTGAAGTTTCTAATCCTCCTCATTCCTATATCGTGTATGAATCAAGATAAAAGTAAACTTTAATTCATCCGATAAACGCCAATAATTGGTGTTTCATCTACTTCAATGAAGAAGTAAGGAAAAGCATAAGGATACTGCCCCGTTTTGTATTTGTTATACTGCTTAGGACGGCGGAAATTCGAAAGATAATATTCACCATATTGCGGCTGGTATCTTAGATGAACTCGCTCTTTAATTTTATCGGGTAAAAATCTATAGTTTTCTTCACAAACATAATTGGCACATTTCACCTGAATAATATCAGAAGTATCTCGTCGATAGAGTTCTTCCATCGCTTGCTTGTAGGCTAGTCCCCAGTAGTCCAGATCAAAGCGATCAACTCTTTGCTTTCCAGCAAATGCATTAAAATAGACTTGTTGATAAGGATGATTTTGAATCATCCAAGAACCTACTGAAAGAATCATCCCTAATAGAATTATAAAAAAATAGTTTTTATAGGTACCTGAAAGCAATTGATGAATACCAAGACTTGCCAATATGACCATCATGGGATAGATGAAGTACAACTGTCGCCAGCCATTATAGATATTGGATTGAAATAAAAATATAGCCAATAAAGGTCCTGCAAATAAAGCAAATGCCGTCCAGTCAACAACTTGCTCGAACGAATTAATCAAGTTCGATTGCCTTATAGTATTCCAAACATTTTTAAACAATAGTACCAAGCCAAATCCAAACAACATTAGAAAAGGAATAGGTATGCTAATCCCCATCCAAACATAGGGATAATGCCAAGGAGTATGCTGTGTTTGGATGACCCCTCCTAGATACAAACTCTGCGATATACCTGGAAAATTAGCCATCAGTGTAAATGCTTCTGTTGTATTTTCTATAGGTTTTGCCCAAGCAAAAGGAAAAAATGATATAGATAAAAAGGTTGCACCAATTAAATAGATGGGGAAAAAGCGAAGTAATGCAGAGGGTTTAGGAAGTTGAGTTTGGCCAGATTTAGTAACAAAGCTAATAGTTAGCAACAATAAAAATAATCCAACCGCATAAGCGGGTACGATACAACCCAATATCCGAGAATTCACCACAAAAGCTGTGCTCAAAGCAAATGCTATTGCTCGCCCAAGGCGAGGCCGTTCAAAAAAACGAATCAAATAAAAGACAGAAATCACATAGAAAGAAAGTAGAATAATATCCTTAGGGTTATAAAAAGAGTGGGCAAAGATACGTGGGGAAAAAATTAATAAACAAGTCCCCAATAGCGCAGTACTTATTTTGCGAAAGCGCAAAAACAATAGCCTAAAAAGATAGACACAAGCAGTCCAAAACAGTAAAAATACCATCACATGCCGCATCATATATCGTGCTCGGAAGCTATCCTCTAGACCTAATATTCGCTCTAAAAAAGCTGCAGTAATTGGAAAGAGTACCGTATACTGTCGCCCCCCAGAAGTATTCAAATTCACATCAGGCATACTCAATTCCCAATCTAGTCCAATAGTCTTAATAATATGATCAAGTGAAATCAAACCATTGCGGCGTTGCGTTGCTTCATCCCAAGAGATGCCATAGTCATCTACCACCATCAATCCGATGACGAGATAGACCAAAAAGAATACAACAACAATCCATTTTTGATTTCGACTCATTCTCAACAAAATACAGCAAAAGAAATAAAATAGGGACAACAAGTTCTAAAATATAGAACAGCTGGAAAAATGCTAAGGGGTGAGCTTTGTCTCATTCCACACTTTCTCTTCTAGCTGGTAAAAACTTCTTTTGTGTTTTTCCGTCCCTAATTGAAGGATATCCATCGTATGTGGAATAACTTGAATAGCAAGAAAATGCACATGATCATCAAATAAAACCTTTGCATCTTCCTCCATTGGCTTACCTGGCGCAAAACGAGTAGTGTAATCTTTTATGGATGCTGAATTTTTGATCTGTTCAAAGTACCGCTCATAGTCTACATGGCCTTCCTCTATGAGCAAGGCCTCTCCATTTATTCGAACTTGTAGCTTCTTTTTAGGATGATAGAAAAGAATGGAAACTTTATTGTTCTTTCTGATTTGTTCCACTTTCGGACTACGTGCGTCGGTAAAAATAACGGTATCCAGTTCTGGAGTCGTTTTTCTTTTCACGACAGTACGCAGCTCTGGATAATCCCCATGAGTTGCCAAGCTTAGGTATCGGAAGGGATGCCTTCTATCTGCATTACTTCTTATTAATTCCGCTTTCGCTAAATCAAATAAGATCATTTTTTCTTTTTATAGTTACGTTTGTAGTTTTTTCTAGGGCCTCCGCCTCTTCTTCCTCCTCTTGATCTTTCTTGCCTCGGTGGAGGATCAAGTGGCGTAATTCCTGCAGGCAGTGGACTACGGCGAATTTGCATCTCTAACAGATCTTCTATTCGCTTGAATTTGCGTTTTTCTGCATGACAAATATAGGTTAAAGCCATCCCTGAGGCCTCTGCACGAGCGGTACGACCGATTCTATGAACATAGTCTTCTGCATCATTTGGAACATCATAGTTGATGACAATATCAATTCCACTAATATCAATTCCTCGCGCCAGCACATCTGTTGCAACAACTACAGGCAAAGAACCGTTTTTGAACTTTAGAAGCTGTTCTTCTCTTTCTTTTTGATCAAGGTCTGAGTGAACGGCACCAACTGTCCAATCTCTTTGTTGTAGTGACTTCGCCAGTTCTTTTACCTTCTTCTTCGTACTAGCAAAGATGAGTATACGTTCTGCACTTTTGCTGTACTCTAGGACCTTTTCTGTCAAAGCAATTTTATTACCATCTTCCACATGATAAGCTGCTTGGAGAATATTTTCTGCTGGCTTAGAAATAGCGATCGTGATTTCTGTTGGCTTGTGTTGTAGTTGCCTAGTTAACTGCCTAATTCTTGGAGGCATGGTTGCTGAGAACAGTAAAGTTTGACGTTTTCTTGGAAGCTGATTCACGATATCCATCACCGCGGGGATGAACCCCATATCCAACATTCTATCTGCTTCATCAAGAATAAGATATTTTAGGGAACTCATATCCACATATCCCAAATCTAAGTGGGCTTTTAAACGCCCTGGTGTAGCAACGATAACCGATGCTCCTCTTTTTAGGGCTCGCTTTTCTTGCTCCATTTCTTGGCCCGATCGACCACCATAGATCGCATAAGAGCTCACATTAGTAAAATAAGATAAGGCCTCTAGCTGTTGATCTACTTGGATAACTAATTCTCTGGTAGGTCCTAAAATAAGGGTACTAACACCCTCTGGCTTATGTTTTGTAATAAGATTAAGCACAGGCAATAAGAATGCTGCTGTTTTTCCAGTTCCAGTTTGTGCACATGCTAATACATCTTTTCCTTCTAGAATGCCTGGTATGGCTTGCTCTTGAATAGGTGTTGCCGTTTCGAACCCCATAGAATGTAGTCCGTCGATTAGTTCGGGTTCAAATCCAAATTCAGTAAATTTCAAGTTATTATGTTCTTTGCTGGTAAAATAATTAAGGGGTTTAGATCTATGACGCATTTAATGCCCTAAGATACAAAAGATAATGGCTTGAATCGTAATAGATTAAGTAGAAACCCATTTTAATGGTATATTCTATATCTTAAATGTTGATAAGCAGGTACTCATTGATAACCTAATAATAAAAAATTTTAAATAATTGATTATCAATGATATTTATTTTTCAATTACAAAGTTTAATATGGTTACCTGCTTAAGC
>JAKVCU010000098.1 GCA_022448955.1 Saprospiraceae bacterium | reverse complement strand
AACTTTCCTATCGTCAGTTACTTATAATTTTCGAAGGGACAATTTTATTATACAAGCAATTTTGACTAGCCGCTTAATTCACCTGAATTTCTACAATAGGGATCTTTATTTCCACTCTAGTACCTCTTGCATCCCCAGTTACCTCATCATAAAGATCAATAGTTTCAACCAATAAATCATCTGTAGAATTGTGAAGGATTTTAAGGCGTTCCTCTGTAATGGAAGTACCTCTTGACTTATGGTTTTGAAACTGTGGGTCGTTCATTTGTAATTGGCGAGCTTTCACACGACCGATACCGTTGTCTTCAACAGTACAAAGAATAGTATCTTCATCCAGCAAGCTAAACTTAACTTGAATCATCCCATTTTTACATGTTCTTAAGCCATGTTCTATGGCGTTTTCTACATAAGGCTGAATGATCATGGTAGGTACGCCGAGGATATCCTCCTCTATCTCATCATCTACATAGATACGATAGCTCAGTTTATCTTCAAACCGAAGTTTTTCATTAATCATTAAATAGTTCTCCAAGAATTCGATTTCTTTTTCTAAGGAGATGATCTCTAGGTCTGAATTATCTAGGCTTTGGCGCATTAATTTAGCAAATTTGGCCAAGTACTTCGAAGCAGAGGTAATCTCATTGGAGGTGATATAATTTTGAATAGAATTAAGTGCATTATACATAAAATGAGGGTTCATCTGTGCTCTAAGTGCTTTAAGCTGCAACTTGGTTGCTCTTAACTTGTGAACCTCTGCCTCTCTTTTTTTCTTTTCTGCTTCGTATCGCACCTCAATCTCCATCTGCTTTTGCTTATTCGCTTGCTCCATATATTTCTCAAAGAAGCGATCGTGATAAACTTGATAGTCATAAGCTGCTTTAAAATCGCCAAGGCTAGCATAAACTGCAGCTAATTCCTTACAGGTATTAGCCAATTGTTTGTTGTCTCCTACCTTTTCTGCATAGGTATTGGCCATTCTGTAGTGGTAAATAGCCTCCTTTGATTGATCATTTTCCGTATATAATCGACCACGCCAAGAAGCAATCATAGCAAAATTTCTATAATCCTCCTCTTGAATTTCTTTAAACAACTTTTCTGCGAGTTCAAACAACTCTAATGCTTCCTGATATTCTTTTTGTACTAATCGACAATATCCCAAATTAGCGTAAGAGCTTGCTCTTGGGTAAGTATTAATATCATCTGTTGTTTCGATAGCTTTTTGGTAGTAGGGCTCTGCTTTTGTTAAATCATCCAAAGACATGTAGCCCACTCCTAAGTTTAAGTAATGCCAAGAAATACGAGCCATCATGCCATACTTTTCGCACATTTCCAGTGTTTTCAAGTAATAGCGAATACTTTTTTCTTGTTCATTATTTAACTCAAACACCTTTCCCAAACCACTATAGATTAAAGTTTGGAAATATCGATCTTTGATACTTAGACTATTTAGGGCATTCATTCTTTTTTCTGCTTCTAAGAATAACTCAATAGCTGCTGAAAAATTAGAAGATCTCAGGTGAACGTAGCCTTCTCGGCAAATATGACGTGCTTTTATTCGGGCGCTGGGAAAAGACTTAATGGCCTTTTCTGCCTTCTCTAAGTATTGAGCAGCTTCTTGATACTCACCAAGATTCATACAGATAGCTGCAAAATCAATGTATACTTCTGCCTGCTGATTCGAAGTCCCTCTTTCTTCGATTAAGTGAATGGCCTTTAAACAAAAAGCTTCTGCTTCCTCAAAATTGTACAACAAGTTCTCTGCATTTGCTCTATTGATAAGGTAATTAGTTGCAAAATCAGGATAATAGTGCTCTTCAAGGATATGTTGTAATTCATCCAACAATAGAAGCGCCCTTGGCACATCTGTATAAGCATAATGAGCAGTTAATTGATCCAAAAGAACCATTCTTTGTTTCGGATCTTTTTGCGTTTGCAGACGCAACTCTAGCGAGGCAATTGAAGGAGCTGTTTTAGTCATATACTCTAGGTCGATAGCCTTAAAATTAACAAAAAAGGGTTACGCTTTACACAAAGCGTAACCCTTTTTTTTTATTAAGAATACAAACTAAGAAGCCAGTTCTCGAGACTTCTTAATTTATTGAGGTAGAATACCATTTACCCCACCTGTATTATTTTTCTTATTTCGTTTACCACCAATAATCTTCTTCATATCTTCTTGGTTCAGTGGCTTTAAGTCTTTTCCCTTTTCGAAATCTTTAATATTTTTCTTTCCCATAGTACATGGAATTTAGAGAACTTTACCGCTCTCGATTATAAAATGCCTCAATTGGTGATAAAATTACAAAATTATTTACTGCATTGAAAGCGACAGGAAAGGTATAGCATACATTTTTTTAATTCAAATACATTTCAAATCTATACCTATTGCTAATACTAGTTTTTATCAACATTATGTTTAACGCTACTCATTAAAAAAAGTTACGATATTTGTACAAAAAGTCACAATCTCGGCATCCTACAAAAACATACTGTTTTGTTGTGATGACTAAAATACGTTTTGGAGGCGCTTTAGCTGCTCCATAAAGGCGGGCCTTCTCCTTCTAGATACTTCAATTTTGATATCATCGTCCATAACTAAATAACCGCCATCTCCTTTTACAAATTTCCGCATATAATTCAAATTAATAACATGTCTCTTATGCACTCTATAAAAATTGAAAGGCCTTAATAAATCTTCATAAGACTTAATTGTTTTGGAGGCGGTTATACGCTCCCCTGAAATCAAAAATATATGCGTATAGTTATCTTCTGCCTCGAAACGAACAATATCCCGAATACTGACAAAATAAATGCCATCTAGAGCCGAAATACTCATTTTAGTAAAGGCATTCGGATTATTGTAATAGTTGTTGAATATTTCTAATCGTTTTTCTGTTTCGGAGCCTTCTTCCTTAGGACGAATCCTTGCTAAAGCTTCTTTTAAGTTATCTGGATCTATCGGTTTTACTACATATCCAATAGAGCTATATTCGCAAGCTTTAATCGCATATTCTTCATACGCTGTAACAAAGATCACTTCAAAATTAATCGGCTTTATTTGATTTAATAACTGAAAAACTAGACCATCTGGTAAACTAATATCAAGAAATGCGACATCTGGTTCTATGTTCGAATCTTGTAATAATGCCAAGCCATCCTTGATACTTCCTGCATCACCAATAATTTGCACATCTGGACAATGTGTTGCTAACATGTTTTTCAAATTCTGTAAGCCTAGTTGTTCATCTTCTACGATAATTGCCTTTATCACAATTCTTGATTTTATAATTATAAAAACGCTTTTAAATAGTAGGCCCCAAAAATTGGAACATCAAATTTAACACCTGCTTAAAGACCATATGCCAATTCCCTTCTATCTATGATTTGAGTTTTCTAAGTTGACACCTTTGGAATTTATTGTGCAAATGATTTTGTAAGGGCGCTCATTATTTCTCTTACCCAAATTACACTTTTAAAATTAGAGATGATGATCTTTAACTGATTCAGCAAACTATACCTAAAGGAAAGGATTATTGCTAAAGAAGTAGATACCGCTCTAATAGTATAGTGTTTCTTGATGGATTCAGCGATTGCTGGATGAGATTGATCCTCTTGAATTTAAAAATTCGAATTTGTTGGATAGATTAACTACTACTTACAAATGTAGTTTAAGATTTTCTAAATATAAAAAAAATCCTCTTCTAATCCTAGCTGTCTGATAGGAAATGGAAGCCTATAAAAGAATACCAAGGCCTCATTTTATTTCTTCAAAGAAGAAATTCAGAAGGTCTGTATCTTTATCAAGCTACAATTTATTTGGTATTCATCACTTCTAGCCGTACAAAATTGTTTATATTTCGCCTAATAAAAATCCAAAACGAAATTACTTCAACAATAAGCAATGGCAGTATTATCTTTTATCGCGTTTACCGCATTGGTAGCTATTATTTCCTACTATGCTACGAAAAATACTAATGAAAAATCATCTGATGGCTACTTCCTGGGAGGGCGGAGCCTTACCGCAGGTGTAATTGCAGGTTCATTATTATTAACCAATCTCTCTACAGAACAGATTGTTGGACTGAATGGACAGTCTTATTCAGAAGGTATATTAGTAATGGCTTGGGAAACACTTGCTGCAATAGCCATGGTCGTCACCGCAATTTTCTTGTTGCCCAGATATTTAAAAGGAGGTTTGACTACTATTCCACAATTTCTCGAAACACGATTTGACTCGGGAACAAAAGGCTTAGTTTCTGGCTTATTCCTTACTGGTTATGCAGTTATCTTACTTCCAACAATCTTATATTCTGGTGCCTTAGGTATCAGTACCATGTTCGATCTCCCAAGTATCCTAGGGGTTGATTTATGGACATCCATCTGGATATGTGTTTGGGGAATTGGCCTGATAGGTTCTGTTTATGCTATCTTTGGTGGTTTGAAAGCAGTCGCCGTATCTGATACAATTAATGCAATTGGATTATTAGTTGGTGGACTTCTAATTCCTATTTTTGGTTTAATTGCTATTGGAAATGGAAGTATGCTGGAGGGTATTGAAGTTTTGACTTCTCAACATCCTGAAAAGTTCAATTCTATAGGTGGTCCTGATGCAACGGTTCCTTTTGCTACTATCTTTACAGGAATGATGTTGGTACAGCTTTTCTATTGGGGAACTAATCAGCAAATCATACAGCGTGCTTTAGCTGCTAAAAACTTACAAGAAGGCCAGAAAGGTCTTTTATTAGCAGCATTTATCAAAATATTAGGCCCCATCATCGTTGTCCTCCCTGGTATCATCGCTTGGCATATGTTCGGCGGAGGCCTAGAAAAAGCAGATCAGGCCTATCCAATGTTAGTCAATAAAGTACTTCCTGCATCAATGCTCGGATTTTTTGTGGCGGTGATGTTCGGTGCTATTCTAAGCTCTTTTAATAGTGTTCTGAATAGTTCAGTTACCTTATACGGTGTAGATATTTATAATCAATATATCAATCGAGATGCTACGGAAGCAGAAATGGTTAAGCAAGGAAAACGCTTCGGCATAATTCTGGCTATCATCTCGATGGTTATTGCACCATTTTTATTCAAGGCTCAAGGTGGCTTGTTTGGATATTTACAAGAAGTAAATGGCTGTTACAGTATTCCAATTCTTACGATTATCGTTGTGGGGTATTTAACTAAAAGAGTTCCGGCAATTGCAGCTAAAATTGCTATGTTTTTGGGAGTAGTACTTTATTCAATCAGTCAATTTGTCTTAAAACCAAGCTTAGCTAGTAATGCTGTGATGGAAGCAAAGACTTCTGGCATAGAAGACGAAGCCATACTGGCTAGTATTGAAGTTGCCGCTTATCCTCATTTCCTTCATGTAATGGCTATTCTATTTGTATTTAATGTCATTATCATGTTAATCATTGGCCGTTTATATCCAAGAAGTACAGACTTCGTACTTCCATACACCAAGCAGGTAGATATTACCCCTTACAAGTATGTTCGCCAAGTCGGAATAGCCGTTTGTATAATTGTGGTTGCGATTTATGTATATTTTGCATAATATTTTGCGAAGGCAGTTTTTTAGAGAAGAGGAGAAAGTGGGATTAACACCTTCTCCTCCTCTTTATCGTATTAAATCAGTTAAACAACTCCATGCCATCAGAAAATCAGATCAAAAGAAGCAAATTAAAAGAACAGATTCACGAAATCATCTTCGAAGCAGATACCCCGCTTGGAAAAGTTTTTGACATTGCTCTATTGATTACTATCTCTGCTAGTGTATTGGTGGTTATGTTAGAAAGTGTTGGTTATATCCAAGAACAATTTGTCGATACTTTTTTCATATTAGAATGGATATTTACCATCATTTTTACATTGGAATATGGATTGCGGCTATATTGTGTATACCAACCAATAAAGTATGCCACTAGCTTCTTTGGCATCATTGACCTACTGGCTATTCTACCAACTTATCTGACGCTACTGTTCCCTGGAAACACACACTATTTCATCGTTATCCGGGCCTTTCGTCTCATGCGTATTTTTAGAATTTTCAAACTAGGACATTTCCTCAAAGAAGGAAATACTATCATCAAGGCACTGAGGGCCAGTCAGGCAAAAATCACCGTATTCCTCACTTTCGTAATGCTGTTAGTCACAATTATTGGTGCATTAATGTACCTGATAGAGGGTGGGGCTAATGAAGCTTTTTCAAGTATTCCTAGAAGTATATACTGGGCAATTGTAACACTGACCACAGTGGGATATGGTGATATTACACCACAAACGGAACTGGGTCAGTTACTTTCAGCTATAGTTATGATTCTTGGTTATGCCATTTTAGCAGTACCTACAGGTATCGTCTCAGCAGAAATGGTCAATGCAAGCATTCAAAGTACCAATACACAAGCTTGCCGCTTTTGTGGTAAAGAAGGACATGCAGACGACGCGGTATACTGCAAGTACTGCGGTAATATTCTCAATGAGCCATTTGCATAAAATGCTTACTAAATGATGCCCATTTCTTTTTCTATTTCAATCACCCTTTCTAAGCTTTGTAGATGAAACTTTACAACAAATCTTCCTAACTGTAGTCGAATATCTGCATTTAAAGGTTTATCCATTCCTGATTGGTCAAAATTTATATAGGGATACTGATCCATAAAGGCTGAAAAATTCTCATTCAAAACAAACTCTACATGCTCGTAACCTTCTTCATAGGGCTTTCCTTCTTTCGGAGAAGGCAACTCTAATACATCTACCAATCGATCATGGTATTCAAAACCCTGACTAAGTTTAAAGGTGCATATAGGACGTCCCTTAATCATACTCTCCGCCAATAACTGGTGTTCTTGTAATAAAGCTGCTTTCAATTCCTCATATCGCTTTTTTGACGCCACACGATAACAAATATGATCCATAAATAAGGTTTCCACCACAATTCCCTTTTCTGCCAATGCAGCAAATAATTGATCTAAAAAATGATTAGGATTTTTTAAAACCATCTATATAAATAGTTAAGAGAGTATGTTTAAATCTTATTAAAAGAGAGAATCAACGATTTGAGCCTGCCTGCCGTCAAAGGTAGGGTTTTGGCTAAGGATTTGTAATGGAGCTTAGCGAGCCAAGTAAGTGATTCAATCGAACGTCATAGTTCTTAAAGCTTTAAGTTCCTGGCACCTTAAAAGTGGCAAACAAACGTTTGATACTATACCGGCCACTCCCATTAACCCAAAGCATCAAGACACCACCTGTAATAGCTAAATTTTTCATAAAGTGAATCGCTTCAATACGTTTTACATCAGGCGGATCATTCCAAAAGGAATGAACAATAAATGTAATGGGTATCCAGTACAAAAGTACCAAGATGGCGCCCAAGCCAGAACGATAACCAATCAAAATAAGTGTTCCCCCAAGGATCAAGCCAAAAATAGCTCCAAATAACAACAAGTCTTGACGCCAAGTCAAGCCATAAGCAGTCATCATAGCCTTTGTAGATGTATAATAAAAAATGGAATCATAGGCTTCGTACAAAAATATAAATGCTAGTAAAACTCTTGCGATTAGGTCAATAATATCCTTCATCAGATAGCTCGATTTTTCTAAGTAATAGGCCAAAAATAATGATAAGTAAAAGACCAAGTAGATTTTTTAGTAAGTGTATGCTTAAATTTCATTCAAAAAAGAGCATCAACAATCTGAGCTGCCTATTGGCAAAGGTGAATTTTGGCTAAGGATTTAGAGACGGAGCTATGCTGTGGTATAGCTCCATTTTTGATCATACAGCCTAAAATAATAAAAGGCCCTCATTTATTGTTAGCCATCAAAAGCTTACTTACAGTCCATAAAACCGAGTAACGGCCTTCGCCACATTTTGCCCATCCATTGCTGCAGAAATAATACCACCAGCATACCCTGCCCCCTCTCCACAAGGAAATAGCCCTTCCACTTGTTCATGCATGTAAGTTATACGATCTCGAGGAATTCGAACAGGAGAACTAGTCCGACTTTCTGTACCTATAACATTGGCCTCGTTGGTATAGTATCCCCTCATTTTACGACCAAATACTTGCACCGCTTCTCGCAAGCGATGAGCTATGGCCGAAGGTAATAATTCATGAACAGGAGCTGCTAATAGGCCAGGGATGTAAGAAGTTTCAGGCAAATCAGTAGATACTTTCCCTTCCACAAAGTCTACTAATCTTTGTGCAGGTGCTTTTTGGCTACCATCACCAAAAGCAAACATCTTTTGCTCTACAGCTTTCTGGAATGCTAAACCCGCAAATATCCCGTGCGCTCTGTAATCAATGAGATCCTCCTTTTCTACAGCCACAACCGTCCCCGAATTGGCAAAAGCCGAATCCCTCCGAGACATCGACATGCCGTTAACAACAAGCTCTCCTGGTGCTGTAGATGCTGGAACTACAAGACCTCCAGGGCACATACAAAAAGAAAACACCCCTCTTTGATCCACTTGGCAAGTCAATTTATAACTAGATGCGGGTAAATGTTCTTCCCGTGGACTTTGATTATACTGGATTTGATCGATTAACTGTTGCGGATGTTCTATACGGACGCCTAGTGCAAAAGGTTTAGATTCGATATAAATCTGTTCCTTATGCAGTAATTCAAATATATCTCGTGCGGAATGCCCTGTAGCTAAAATGACAGCTTTCGCAAAAAAACTTTGCTTATCATTAACTACAACTCCTTTGATTTGGCCTTGTTCAAGTATAAAATCAGTAACAAGATGTTCAAAATGAATCTCGCCACCATAGTGTAGAATAGTTGCTCGAATATTAGCTACTATCTTAGGTAACTTATTCGAACCAATATGCGGGTGGGCATCAATAAGGATATCAGAGCTAGCATCATGCTCTACTAGCAATTTCAAGGCCTTATAAATATTACCTCTTTTATGGGAGCGGGTGTATAACTTACCATCCGAATAAGTCCCTGCGCCTCCTTCCCCAAAACAATAGTTAGAGTGTGGATCCACAACTCCAAATTGTTGGATTGCCCTCAAATCCCGCCTTCTTGATCGAACATCTTTGCCCCGATCTAGTACAATAGGTTTTAAACCTTGCTCGATCAGTTCTAGTGCTGCAAAATAACCTGCTGGCCCTGCACCTACTACAATGACAGGTGCCGCTTTCTCGACATTTTGAAACTGTTCTAGAATAGCTGCTTCTCCTTCATAAATCTCATTGGCATATATTGCTAAACGTAAGAGGATCATTGGCCTTCTTCCCCTAGCATCAATTGACCTTCGTATTAATCGAACATCTTTAATTTGCTTAGGTGAAATTTTGGACCTCTGAATCGCTTTTTGTCGGACTAAGGCCTCATCGGCTGCCTGTTCGGGCAGCAATTTTAATTCCACTTCCTTTATCATGAATCAATTTTGTTTTGGCTCCTCTTTTTTTTCTTCTTCCTCTTCATCTGGCAATACCCAGATATAAGGCTCTACCATTTGATAATTATCTGGTACAAATACTCTTATAAAAACATTTTCCTCCATTATTCTTCCATCTGCCGTATGCATCGCAGGTCTTTCTCGCTTACGCGAAATCATTGAAAAAGTATCCTGACTTGTTTTTACATCTACATGGTAACGACCATCTTCCTCTACTAAATAATTCACCACTCCTTTAGATGCATTCAAAATCGTAATTTTGGTTTCTGCTAAGGCCACATTTCCAGCCCAAGGCTCTACCTTCAAACTGTCAATAACATCAAAATAGATCACTTTGACACTGTCCAATGTAAAGGTTTGGTGAAAAACCTTACGACTTTGCCCCAAAACCAATAATGGGAATACAGTCCATAAGAATAAAGTAAAAAAAAAAGACTTTTTCATTAACTGAGGGTTTAGATATGAAGTAGCAAAAGACTAAGCAATCCTTCCCATAGAAGCTGTACTTCAGATCACTCCTTGCTTAAGGGTATTTAACCTTTCTCTTACTTCATAATGATTTTATAAATATCCTGAATATAAAATGAACTAAAGATTCAAAATATTGGCAAATGTCATAAAAAAGTGAGTATAAAAAAAGGGGTATAAAGCACAAGTGCTTTATACCCCTTAAAAACGCCCACAGGACGCAAATGTTTCTCAAAACAAAAAAGTAATGGTAGTCATAAAAGACTACGTTTGCTTAAAAGTTCGTTGGCCTATAATGCATCATCTGTTGAATAATCTGTTGACGCCTCATTGGACCATCTTACGGAAGTATTTTCAGGTGCATAAATTACAAACGATAAATTTTCCTGTATCAGGGTCTTACCTAGCTTCACTTCTCTTTTGAATGCTGGTGCGTTTATGACTAAACCTTCTTCTCCTTGCGTTGAGCGCAAGTTATAACGACCAGACTGTACTAAAGATTTGAGCAAAGCATTTGAGCCATTCTCCGAAGAGATGGTCATTTGCACACGCATAGTCGGATTTTTCCAAGTACGCACCTCTACAGGGCCATTCATATCCAGTCTTACGACATTATTACCATGAAGGTTAAATGTTTTTACCAGTGTTTTTTCCGCCTGTTGTGCAAATGATAAAATTCCTACAAACAGGAGGAGGGTTGCCAAGATATAAGATTTTAATTTTTCCATAAGCTACCTCCTTTTATTTTGATTTTTAATAAATTACTAAAATTTTATATTAAAGTCAAGAATAATTACCAGTACAAGGCACTGATTAGGAAGCTAACTTACAGCATCCACTTACACTTGTACTGACTGCTGAATAGCTTTTCGTATATATAATAACTTTTCTAATATTTCTTCCAAACGATCAAGCGGAAGCATATTAGCTGCATCTGATTTCGCCTCTTTCGGTCGAGGATGCGTCTCCATGAAAATACCGTCAACTCCAACTGCAATTCCAGCTCTTGCTACCGTCTCAATTAAAGCTGGACGACCACCAGTGACGCCTGAGCTTTGATTAGGCTGTTGTAGCGAGTGGGTGCAATCAAGTACTACGGGTACGCCATTAGACTTCATCACAGGTATTCCTCTATAATCAATGACTAAATCTTGATAGCCAAAGGTTGTACCTCTTTCTATTAAGAAAACATTATGATTGCCAGACTCGTTCACTTTTTGCACAGCAAATTGCATCGACTCTGCACTCATGAACTGTCCTTTCTTAATAGATACTGTTTTTCCTGTTTTCGCTGCCGCTACCAACAAACTCGTCTGACGACAGAGAAAAGCCGGAATTTGTAGTATGTCAACATAGGACGCTGCCATGGCAGCTTCACTATCACTATGTATATCTGTGGTCGTTGGCACATCAAAGTGCTCACCTACCTTTTTTAGAATATTTAATGCCTTCTCATCTCCAATTCCTGTAAAAGAATCCAAACGAGAACGGTTAGCCTTTTTATAAGAGCCCTTAAAAATATAAGGGATCTGCAACTTATGGCAAATAGTAGAAACTCTTTCTGCTATTTCAAATGCAATCTCCTCTCCCTCAATGGCACAGGGTCCGGCAATTAAAAAGAAATTATTCGTCTCTAAATACTTAATTTTTGGAATGCTGTTTATCATCATGCTGCTTTGATTTTTGAAATCAAATTTACAACTTAATATTCACTCCTAAATTAAGTAAAGATACTCCATACCCCACCTCTGCGAACAAAGCCGTGTGCTTTCCAAAGTAATAGCTCGCGCCTATAAAACCACTGAAATTGATATTGTTTTCAGCCGGCCGACTAAAGCTTGGTTGTACATCATCAATGATTTGATCTTCAGGATAGGTTGTCGTATTATCTACCATTGGAATATTATAACCCATCAAAAAACCACCATAAATATCCCATTGATCAAAATAAGTAGAGTGTATAGCAGGCTGTAAACCAATGATTAAAAAGTCGTTGCGGTATTCTGAGATACTTTCGTTTGGATTAATAATCTCACCTGTTTCTGAACTAGAATAGCCACCATATGCACTTATACTGAACATTGGGCTGATTCTGTATCCCAAACGAAGACTGATTGGAGGTACTATTGTTGTGCTGTTATCAGCAAAAAAAGTAGGAATAACCCCTATTCCAGCAGAGATAGTTACATCGCCTGCCTCCATTTTAGCATCCTGTGCACTTAGATTTAAAAAGCATACTGCAGTTAAGCAAACGATAAGCACGAAATTTTTCATTTTATTTAGTTTTTTGATGTTGGAACCCTTGAGTTTGGAAATAAACCGATATTTCTTTCGGGTGAGGAACATTTCCTATCCAAACTGGATCACAAAAATATACCAACTAAACTTGCTTATCAATACCTTTTCAAAACTTTATTCCAAATGAAAATACAAAAAAACAAATAACAGAATTAAAATTTGTCGAAATCCTAAATACCATTAATTTATTTTAGTTTTGAACTTCTTCCAAATAAAGGAACTGCACTTTTGCAGATAGCTAAAATGTCAAAAGAATGTCAAATTAAGTAAAGCATATTGAGCTACACTAATACGCAATTAGCTTCTTTTGATTATTACTATAACGTGGATTTTTAAAAAAGTAACAAAAGAAAGAAGAAATTTCTTCTTCAACTGTTCCCCAACACTTTTGTCACTGCCCATTTTATAGAAACATTAATTAAACGTAAACGTTGTTTCATTTATTTTACCGATTAAGTGTAAAATATTTACCTAGTCAAAATTCCTTTAGAAATAGATCCTGCCTTAACAAGACAGCCTTTCCTCAAAACCAAAAAATCCGAAATGATAAAAAGGTAAGTGCTTAGACAAAAGTGAACTATTCCATTTAGCCCAACTAAGGTTGTTTGAAAGAATTGATGGTCATCTGCAAGTAACAGCTAGAATCCAAATACTTTCGGACGAGCAGCTTTTTCAGCCCATACCGCCCGATAAAGCTCAGTAAGAGCTTTGCCTAAGCCCTTCTGCTTAATTACCAACATATTGGTAATTAAGTTCAGCGGTCAAAATCAGGAAAATAGAATCATTAGTCTAAAAAAGGGTGTCTAAGTTCATTCTATTTACTTGTTTTGAAACTATTTCGTTTTTTATCCTTTTCTATTAGGTAAGGCTAAAAATTATGCTTTACAGAAATTAAATACAACATGCGTCTGATATTCACCCTAACTGTTCTAATTGCCATTGATATTTATGCTTTTCAGGCATTTAGAGTTATTGCTCAAAACTGGTCTCCTACAGCAAAGGCTATCTTATATACTCTTTACTGGGGGCTTACTGCTTACACGCTCTTTTTCTTTTTGGCCTCAGCTAGTGATTATACAGAAGATTGGAGTAAAAATACCATTACCTTCTCTAGAGCCTTGGTATTTATTATAGCCATTTCTAAATTATTAATTATTCCGTTTTTATTGATTGATGATTTACGAAGACTAGGAGTCTGGGCTTATAGCCAATACAATAGTCATTCTTCATTTGATCATAGTCGAATGAGGTTCTTTTCCCAATTGGCAGTCACTTTGAGTAGTGTACCATTCTTTTCCTTACTATATGGTATCATACGAAATCCATATCGTTATAGGGTTTTTGAAACAAAGGTGTCATTTGCACACCTCCCTGCAAGCTTAGATGGATTAAAGATTGTTCAAATTTCGGATATACACTCTGGTAGCTTCACCTTTAAAGAGCCTATTCGAAATGCCATCGACTTGATCAATGCTCAAAAGCCAGATCTAGTTTTTTTTACAGGCGACCTAGTCAATAATAAAGCCGATGAAATGGATAATTATATGGATGTCTTTGATAAAATTAGGGCTAAGTATGGTGTTTATTCTGTTTTTGGCAATCATGACTACGGCGAATATGTGCGTTGGAACAGCCAAGAAGAAAAAGAAGCAAATCTGTCCAAGCTGGAAAATGTACATAAAAAGTTAGGTTGGCAATTACTCCGTAATCAAAATCAATTGCTCGATATTAATGGGGAAGAGGTAGCAATCATTGGTGTAGAAAATTATTCTGCCCACCCAAGGTTTCCAAAATACGGGGATCTTCCAAAATCTTATGCTGGGACTGAAAATGCTCAACTACGCCTATTACTATCTCATGATCCAAGTCATTGGAAAGATCAAGTAACCAAAGATTTTCAGGACGTACATCTTACTTTCTCTGGGCATACGCATGGTATGCAATTTGGAGTAGAAATACCTGGTTGGATTAAATGGAGCCCCATCAAGTTCGTGTATAAAGAATGGGCTGGCTTGTACAAAAACCCTGAAGTAGACCAATATCTATACGTGAATCGTGGTTTAGGTTTTTTAGGCTACCCTGGACGAGTAGGCATTCTTCCTGAAATTACTGTACTAGAAGTTAAAAAGGCTTAATAGGATAAGGTCTTTCCCTCCATTTATTGAAGCGTCAAACCAACATATCGAGCAATAAACAACCTGCTAAACCGGCGATAGAAACGATGGTCTCCATCACTGTCCAAGTTCTAAAGGTTTGTCCGATCGTTAGATTAAAATATTCTTTAAACAACCAAAAGCCCGTATCATTTACCTGCGAGAAAGTCAAACTTCCTGCCCCCGTTGCTAAAACCAATAATTCAGGACTCACCTCTGTACTCCCAATAAGTGGAGCCGCAATTCCAGCAGCAGTTAGAGCAGCTACTGTAGCAGAGCCTAAGGCGATACGCAAAGCAGCAGCAATCAACCAGGCTAAAAAAAGAGGTGATATTTGGGTCCCTTCGAAAGTTTGCACAATGTAATCACTGATCCCACTGTCTACCAATACCTGTTTAAATGCTCCGCCACCCGCAATAATTAATAATATCATAGCAGAAGCTTTCACAGAATTGATCATCATTGGATTAACTTCTTCCAGCTTTTTACCTTGCATAACGCCAAGTGTTAGCATACCCATCAATACCGCAATGAGCATAGCAATTACAGGATCTCCAATAAAAGCGCAAGCTTGATAACCCCAACTTCCATCTGGAAATTGCAATTTCCCAATAGCTCCGATACCCATCAAGCATACTGGTACTAAGGCAGTAAATACAGCTACACCAAAAGAAGGCAACTGATCGGCTGGTAATTTTTTTACTGAAAATAGCTTTTTAGGTGGAGCAGATTCAAAGTGTCGTAAAGTATATCCAAAAACTGGACCTGCCAATATAATCGTAGGTACCGCTAAAATTAAACCATACAATAAGGTCAACCCAATGTCTGCATTATAAACCACAGCAATAGCAGTAGGCGCAGGGTGGGGAGGTAAAAACCCATGCGTAACAGATAGCGCTGCAATCATCGGGATACCCACATATACTAGTGGTAGTTCTGCTGCTACCGCAATGGTAAAGATCAAAGGAATTAACATCACAAAACCAACGGTATAAAACATAGGTATACCCACAATAAAGCCTGTCAGAATCAAGGCCCAAGGCAAATATTTTATGCCAAAAACTTTCGTCAAACGCTCGGTAATGATCTGCGCTGCACCTGTTTCGGCTATTAATCCACCCAGCATTGCACCAAAGCCAAGGATCAAGGCCAAGGAACTCAGGGTTCCTCCCACTCCTTTCTGAATAGAATCAATAACTTCTAAGACCGGGGTTCCTTGTGCAACCCCTACCCCCAGTGCAACAATAATCAAAGCAATAAAGGCATTAATTCTAAAAAAAATAATTAGGCAAAGGAGTAAGGCTACTCCAGCAGCTACAATGATTAAGGGCATAGGTGGTCGTATTTTATTAATTCTGTTTTACAGCTTCGTACATTTTTTCTACTTCTTCTAGCGTAAAAGTACCGATCAGTCCCGTACTAAAAATATACTCCATATCTCCTTGTACATGAGCATAATTAAAGCCATAATTGATTGTAGTAGAATCTATGATCGTTTCAAAAATAAAACCAGACTCCTCTTCTCTCACAATCTTTGAGAAAAAAGGATTCATCTTTATATCGCTTAACTTTTCTGCTTTCAATTTAGCTATATCATTAGTAGTAGCTTGAGATGCATAAAGCTGTATAGAATAGTCCTCTCCAAATTTAATGGTTACATCTTTCATAATTGAACCCATATCCACCTTCTTTACTTTGGCACTGTCTGGCGCCTGCACTGTGATAGGCAAGCCATATTCTAATAAATTGAGCTCCGATAAACTAGACTGGGGTTCACTGTTACAGGCCATCATTCCCCATACTAAAGCTAACAGACAGATAAATCTTTTCATTATTTCTTATTTTTTAGTGGAATAATCATCAGTAATTATTCCCGACATATTGACTATAAGAGCCCAAAAATAATGGTTTTATGTACAAAACAATTATTTTTGCGGCAATTAAGTATGTAGATAAAATTGCTCGTACGATAAATCTTGACTGCCATTAAGATTTATTACACTAATTTTTCAGACTTAAGTAGCAAGCTTAAAAAATTGGTTCAATAAAATTTAAGCCAAAGATGGACAGGTTTACGTCAGCTCAAAAATCATGCGCAACTTTATTATCGTCAGTTTCTTACGATTTTTGAACATATCATTTTTTTGTACTAGCAATTTTGTTTAGCCGCTTACTACTATAATACAGCTAAAGACGAGATAAAAAATAATTTTTTATCTTTCAAAAGTCGAAAAAACAGCAGCCATTTTTTAACCAGCTGTATAAGCAAGGCAGAAAAATTATTTTTTGCCAGATACTAAATATTGAGGGCAAATTTATGATTAACCGTCTTCAAATTCAGAACTATGCATTAATTGAGACCCTGGAGATCAACTTCTCTAAAGGCCTCACCATTATCACCGGTGAAACAGGTGCAGGGAAATCCATTTTACTGGGAGCACTAGGTCTTATCATGGGTAATCGTGCCGACACCAAGGTGCTTTATCACGAAGATAAAAAATGCATTGTCGAAGCCATCTTCGATATATCTCATTATAATCTGAAGGCATTCTTTAAAGAAAATGACCTAGATTATGATAAAGAGCTTGTTATTCGAAGGGAAATCTCCCCTTCCGGGAAAACTAGAGCATTTGTAAATGATTCTCTAGTTAATCTCAAAATACTTCAACAACTCTCTTCCTCACTTATTGATTTGCATCAACAGTTTGACACCCTCGACATTCATAATGTTTCTTTTCAATTGCGCCTTGTTGATGCCCTTGCGGGAAATAAGAAGGTGTTAACAGAATACCAAAAAGCATTTGAAGAATATCAGGGAAATAGAAGAAAGCTGAATAAACTCATACAACAAAGTAGTCAAAATGCTAAAGAGCTGGACTTCCTTGAATTCCAACTCAATGAATTTAATGAAGCCGAATTGATGGAAGGCGAACAAGCTCTACTAGAAAAAGAACTCGAGCGCCTATCCAATGCAGAAGATATTAAACGCAACACAATAGCAGCTTATCAGTATTTATCAGAGTCTGAACAGTCTGTCGTTTCTCAATTAGAAGAGATTAGTCATAGCATTGCCAGTGTAAGTAAATTTGATGCAGCCACTGGAAAATTGCACGAAAGGTTAACAGGTCTTCTAGAAGAATTGCAAGACATTGCTCAAGAATTCGAAAATGTTGCAGAAAGAACAGAATACAACGAAGCAAGAATCCAAGAGGTTCAACAAAGATTAGATCTTATTTATCGCTTACAAGCTAAGCATGGCGTCCAATCGATTGCAGCGCTTTTGGTGCTGCAAGAAGAAATCCAGCATAAGCTTTCGGATATTAATGATCAAAGTGACCTTATTAACCAACTTGAAAAAGCCATCGCTGATCAAGAGGAGAAACTCCGTATCAAAGCAGCTTGGTTGAGAGAAAAACGCCAACTAGTTATTCCTGACTTCCAACACAAAGTGGAAAAACAATTGGCTAAACTCTCCATGGAACATGCCCAACTAAAAATAGAATTCGAAGCACTTGAAGAATTGAGCTCCACTGGCTTAGACGACATTAACTTCTTATTCTCTGCCAATAAAGGCGGTCGATTACAGCATATCAAGGATGTTGCTTCTGGTGGAGAGCTCTCAAGACTAACTTTAGTCACAAAATCCTTAGTCGCAAGTGCTATTCCATTACCAACATTAATTTTTGATGAAATAGATACTGGTATCTCTGGAGATGTAGCCATAAAAATGGGTGGTATTTTGCGAAAGCTATCTGATCGACATCAGGTTGTTTCGATTACGCACTCTCCTCAGATCGCTTCAAAGGCGGATGCTCACTATTTTGTTTACAAAAAAGTAACTGAAGAACGCACAATTTCCAATATTAAACAACTAAAAAAGGAAGAAAGAATCGAAGCAATAGCAATCATGCTTAGTCAGAATCCTCCTAGCAAATCTGCCTTGGAGAATGCCCGTGAATTGCTCGATTATAAATAAAATTAGTTATCAAACTAAGTATGAAGTGAAAGGTAATTTACATTGCTATCTTTAATTATACTTCATGCCTAAATATTCAAAACAATGGCGAATAACTTATTAGCAGGAAAAAAAGGAATCATCTTTGGTGCGCTAGACGAGCATTCTATTGCTTGGAAAATTGCAGAAAGATGCGTGGAAGAAGGTGCTCAAATTACCTTGACTAATGCTCCAGTAGCAATGCGGTTTGGTAAAATCCAAGAGCTAGGCGAGAAACTCAATGCTGAAATTATTCCTGCAGATGCAACGAGCATGGAAGATCTTGAAAACCTAATCGATAAATCTGTTGAAATCTTAGGTGGTAAGTTAGACTTTGTTCTTCACTCTATTGGAATGTCCCTTAACGTTCGTAAAAAGAGAGAATACACGAATATCAACTACGATTGGATGCACAAAACTTTTGATATCTCTGCTATATCTTTCCACCGATTAATGCAGACGCTTTATCAAAAGGATGTGATAAATGAATATGGCTCTATACTAGGGTTAACATATATTGCTGCTCAACGTACATTCCCTGATTACAATGAAATGGCAGAATCTAAGTCATTATTGGAATCATTTGCTCGTAGCTTTGGCTACCACTTTGGGATACGTAACAAAGTTAGGGTCAATACGGTCTCTCAATCTCCTACTATGACAACTGCTGGTAGTGGAGTAAAAGGATTTAGTGAGTTTTTTAACTATGCAGATAAAATGTCTCCACTTGGAAATGCTTCTGCAGAAGCATGTGCAGACTACTGCGTAACGCTATTCTCTGACTTGACACGTTCTGTTACCATGCAAAACCTTTACCACGATGGCGGATTCTCTAATATGGGTATGAGTCCTGCTCTTTTGGAAGGGGGAGAATAAATACATAGTGAATGCCGGATGGAGTATTTCCATTCAGCATTCCACCTTAGACAAAAAGGATAACAAAAGGTTAATCGCCCAAAATTGTAGCACATTTTATGAAGATGTGCCGTTGATGTGATGTAGAAGAATTTCAAAATATGGAAAAATTGGTCAAATTGAGGTTTGTTTTTTTATTAGGAGCGGTGTTCTTTACTATTGATGCATGGGGACAACGACCTAGTACTGGCAATTTTGATCGATTCAATAATAATAATGGTAATATCCCTTCTGATGTGAGGGATCAAGATGAATTTGAGGTAGATCCAGATACTTCTGATATCTTCTTCTTTTATGCTGATAACCCCAATAGAGAATTTATTTATGATGATTCTTTATTGCTCCATTATTTTCATCAATATGACCCTACTCGCCAGTACGACCTAGATTATATGCACTTGGGCAATTTGGGCTCTGCACATCAAGAAATTGTTTATCAACCTCTTTTACGCCAAGGCTTTGATATAGGATTGCATCAATATGATTTGTACCGAACAGATGGTCAGAAATTTCCTTACTACCGAGTAGAAAAAGCCTATACTAATCTCGCTTATTTTCAAGGAGGACAGCAATCGGATGGCTATATTCAAGCAGATTTTAGCAGAAACTTTGCGAGTGGTGTCAACTTCAGTATCAACTATGATCGAATAAGCCAACTTGCCACACCAAATCAATATCCTAATCAAAATAGTCGAAATACTTCTGTCGGCTTTGGGGTAGCGCTTCGCCAGCCAAAAAGCCCTTATACATCCTTCTTTTCTTATACCCAAAATACCATTCAACAAGAAGATAATGGTGGGATATTTGCAGAGCCTGAAAATGAAGGCGATCTTAATAGCCCTACCTCTGCCACTGTATTTTTAAATACAGCACAGACAAGACATTTCAATCAAGAGTTGCGTTATACACAGTACTATCAATTTGGCGGGCAGCAGGATTCTATTGGTAGACAAAGTAGGTCTTACACCCTTACCCACCAAATTATGTGGCAAAGTGATACCTATAAGTTCTTTGCAGAATCTCCTACCACAGCTGATAGTAGTTTTTTTAATAACTTACCAAATTTACTACCTGACGCCAGAGGTAGTCGCTTCTTTTTGGATTATCAAAAAGTAGAAAACAGCTTCCGCATAGCTACATTTCAATCAGAAAAATTTGGCCAAAATAAAGCAAAAGACCAAAAAGACTTACTTGAATTTGGCTTGACTCATAGCTATCACAGCCTTTCTATGGAGGCCCTGGATAGCACCATCAATAACTTATTCGTTACAGGAAAATGGAACCTAAAACTACGAGAAACGGCGCGTCTAGAAACTTATGGTCATTTTGGACTTTGGAAAAATGCCGGGGATTATCAGTTAAAAGGAACCTTATCTATTGATTTGAAAAAATGGGGTGATTTACGTTTAGAAGCTATTAATCAACTCTATAAACCTAATCTTATTCAAACGAGCTTTATTACCTCCCAAATCAAACTATGGGATAATAACAACTTTGACCGCACCTTAGAAAGCAATTTAAAAGCAAGCTATGCTTTGCCAAAACTTGGATTCGAAGCATCTGGTGCCTATCATTTGATTAACAATTTCATTTACTTTGATAGTACTGGATTTGCTAGACAGACGAGCACGCCAATCAGTATTTTACAATTTATCGTAAAACAGAATTTTAAACTTGGCCTTATGCACTTGGATAATGTATTCACAGCACAAGCGGCTTCTGAGGGGGTCATTCGATTACCTTCCATCTACTCCAAGCATAGCCTATATTATACCAATAAGTGGTTCAAAGTACTTCTGGTGCGCTTTGGCGTTGATTTGCGCTTCAACACCTCCTACTTCTCGGATTATTACAACCCATTAACCGGACAATTTCAATTGCAAGATACTCGCGAGACTAGATTTTACCCTGCTATGGATGCCTATTTTAGCATGCGCGTAAATAAATTCCGTGCCTTCTTTAAATGGGAAAACTTTAGTAGTCTTTGGATAACTGATCGTTTATTTTACCAGACTGCCTTTTATGGCCATCCCAATGGAAGTTTTAGATTGGGTATAAAATGGCGTTTCATCGATTAAGTAAAAAACTCAAATGAATAACTCAATAAAAAGAATACTCATCATCTTAGGCGTTGTTTTTTTAGCCATCTTCTTGGATCAGGCTAGCAAAATCTGGGCAACCAACACCCTGCAAGGTGAACCACAGATCAAATACTTAAGTGATTTTTTCCGTTTGACTTACGTCAAAAATACAGGCGCTTTTTTGAGTTTCGGGGCTAATTTTAGCGGTACGCTTCACTTTATAGCTTTAAAAGTTTTCCCTGTTATTATGCTATTAGGCTTATTTGCTTATATCGCTTTCGCTAAACATATGAATATTTGGCAAACCATTGCCTTCAGCGCAATTTTGGGTGGAGGAATAAGCAATATTTATGATCGTCTGCTATACGGAGGGGTAATTGATTTTATGAATATGGGTTTCGGAAGCTTACGTACTGGAATCTTTAATATTGCAGATATCTGTATTATGATCGGCCTTTTTATGATGCTTCCGGAGATCATAAAAGCTAATAAGGCAGAACAAAAAGAAGAATTGGCTTCAAGTACAGAGGAGAATAACTAAGTATTTGTTGAAGTATTTGGCCTCTAATTTGATTTGGTCATCCATTAAATAAATCCCTATCAATTAGCTTTCGGAGCGATGCCCTATTGAGTCTAAATTCGCTCTAGAAAGCTTGTAACTCCACTAACTTCTGATATTCGCCATCTTTTTCTATTAAACTGGTATGGTCACCACGTTCGATAATAGAGCCATTGCGCATTACTACAATTTCATCAGCATGCTGAATGGTTGAAAGGCGGTGTGCAATCACAATAGAAGTTCTATTTTTCATCAACTCCACTAAGGCTTGCTGTACTAATTTCTCTGATTCAGAATCCAAAGCAGAAGTTGCTTCATCCAAAATTAAAATAGGTGGGTTTTTCAGTACGGCTCTTGCAATCGTTAGACGCTGGCGTTGGCCACCACTTAGCTTATTGCCCCGATCACCAATATTGGTATGATAGCCGTTTTCAGTACCCATAATAAACTCATGTGCATTGGCTATTCTAGCCGCTTGTTCGACTTGTTCCATACTCACGTTTTCCATTCCGAAAACGATATTGTTATAGATCGTATCATTGAACAAAATTGCTTCCTGCGAAACAATACCCATCAATGACCGAAGGTCATCTATTTTTAGATCTTTGATATTTTTACCATCAACAAAAACACCTCCTTGCTCTACATCATAAAACCTAGGTAACAAATCTACCAAGGTAGATTTTCCGGCTCCTGAAGCACCAACCAATGCGACTACTTTACCCTTTGGGATACTTAGGTTGATATCCTTTAGAACAGGGCCTTCTTGATCGCGATAAGCAAAACTTAGATCGCGATACTCAATTCTATCTTCCAAAGTCGTAATCGATTGGGCATTTGGATGCTCTTTTATTTGTGGATCAGCATCTAGGATTTTTTCAATCCTTACTAATGCCGCAATACCTTTCTGAATATTATAATAAGCTTTGGAGAATGACTTGGCTGGATCAATTACGTTATAAAAAGCAAATATGAAAGTTAAGAAAGTAGCCGCTTCTAAAGTTCCTGAAAATACCTGCCTAGAACCATACCACAATAATACGGCCACTACACATATCCCTAAAAATTCTGATAAAGGAGAAGATAAATCTCTACGCCATAACAGCCTAGTCAAAATATTGCGATAAGCATTATTCTCCTTCTTAAACTTGTTTTCCTGATAATGCTCTGCATTAAACCCTTTGATAATTCTCAAGCCCGATAAGCCTTCTTCTACTAAGGACACGAGCACCCCTAACTTCTCTTGTACCAAAGAAGAACTCTTCTTTAAACTCCTACCTATTCCCCCGATTACCACTGCCGTGAAAATAATTAATACAAAAACAAAACCCGTTAGAGAAGGGCTCACATACAGCATAAAACCTAATGCTCCAATAATAATTAAAGGCTCCCTAAAAATAGCTTCTAGGACATTTAAGATACTGGATTCCACCTCCTGCACATCAGCTGTAATTCTAGACATTAAATCGCCTTTACGCTCTTCAGAAAAGTAAGGTAACGGTAAAGCTAAAATTTTATTAAACAATTGCTGCCTCACATCTCGTACAATACCATTTCGCACAGGTGCCATAAAAAACAAAGAGAAATAACGGAATAAGTTTTTCAAAAAGAAAACTGACAGGATACCACCACAAACATATACTAGAGCTGCCTCTTCACCATTTTCGATAATAATTTGGCTAATCTGATAACTAAAATACTGCGACAAACCTTCTATACTAGATAGTGTCTCTGGTTTGTCGGTTACCAATTCTTTACGTTCAAACAAAATTTCTAGAAATGGTACTAATAAAGGAATACTCAATGCTGTAAACACAGCAGTCATCACATTGCTAAATATATTCAAGCCAACAAACAGCTTATAATTACGCATGTATCCCAGTAATCGCCAAAAACTTCGCATTCCTTATAGTTTATAACATCAATATATTTTCACCTCAAACCTACAAAACAGAATGAGGTTTGGCAAAGTTGACCAATTCATTGGACTTAATTTAACATTCTTGAAAAGAAGTGAAAAATAACCCTCATTAGTCTGCTCCTCATACTAATAAATGCCAAAATTTTATTTCAAGCTCATGCCTTCTTCTTATTTTGTACTACAACTGAATCAAAACTAATAAGTATGAAAAAACTTCTTTATCTGTTATTACTATTTACAATCTGGGCTTGCACCTCTGCAAATGAGCAAGAATCCACAACAGCTACTTCTAAAAAAACGGCTGCCACTGACTATTTAGATTATTCAGGAACACCATTTGAAAATAGTGGTGGTGCAAGAAAAATAAAAATCAATACGCCTCTAGGCGATTTCAATGTATGGGTGAAACGAGTAGGCAACAACCCTAGCAAGAAGGTACTCCTAGTACATGGTGGCCCAGGTGCTACACATGAGTACTTTGAAGTCTTTGATAGCTATTTCCCGAAAGAGGGTATTGAATATTATTATTATGACCAATTAGGCTCTCACTTTAGTGATATCCCAAAAGATACGGCCCTATGGAATATTCCACGCTTTGTAGAAGAAGTAGAACAAGTACGTCAGGCTCTTGGACTCCATAAGGATAATTTCTACCTATTGGGCCATTCTTGGGGTGGGATATTAGGTATGGAATATGCATTAAAATATCAGGAAAATATGAAAGGTTTAATTATTTCGAATATGGTTTCTTCTATTCCTGATTATATGAAGTATGCAGAAGAGAAACTTGCTCCTGGCTTACCCCCCGATGCCCTTTCCGAAATACGTGAGCTAGAAGCGAAAGGAGAATATACCTCTCCTCGTTATTTAGAATTGGTAGAAATGCATTATTATCCGAAACACGTTTTGCGAAAGCCACTAGCAGAGTGGCCTGAACCAGTGGTTCGATCGTTAGGTAATATAAATTTTGATATTTATTTAATGATGCAAGGGCCAAGTGAATTTGGCGTAGTAGGTGATGCAACGCTCAAATATTGGAATCGCACTGCTGATTTACCCAAGATTACCATTCCTACTTTATGTATCGGTGCTGAATATGACACGATGGACCCCAAGTACATGGAAATGATGTCTACCAAACTTCCAAATGGTTCGTACGCTTATTGCCCAAATGGTGCACACTGGGCTATGTATGATGATTCTGAGAACTATTTTAAAGGCGTGATTGACTTTATTAATAATACAGATCAATAGAACGGAAATATCTGAAAAAGAAAAAGCTTAGCATGGTTTCATGCTAAGCAGTTAGGCTAGAACCTGTCAGCCTATGGCTGAAATTGGTATAATAAATTCTTTTAGTCAGCTCAAAAATCGTGCGTAACTTTCCTATTGTCAGTTACTTACTATTTTTGAGCTGACGCCGTGCCTGCCTGCTGGCAGGAATTTATTATACAAGCAATTTTGACTAGCCGCTTAAGCTTTTTTATGATAAATAACTTTCTTTTTATTCAGAAAGATCAAATGTATTCAAAAATCCTGTATGGAAATTTCCTTCGCGGAAATCCTTGTCTTTCATTAAACGTTGGTGGAATGGAACGGTGGTTTTCACTCCTTCAATGATGAACTCATCTAATGCGCGCTCCATCTTTGTGATACACTCTTCCCGAGTAGGCGCACGACAGATCAATTTGGCAATCATTGAATCATAGTATGGGGGGATAGCATAACCCGCATACACATGTGTATCCACACGTACACCATGACCTTTTGAGCTATGGAAAGATGTAATCTTCCCAGGGCTAGGACGGAAGTTATTGAATGGATCTTCTGCATTAATACGACACTCAATAGCATGAGACATCGGAATATAGTTATCTCCAGTGATACGATCTCCCGCTGCAATTTTGATCTGTTCTTTGATCAAATCGTGATCAATGACTTCCTCTGTTACTGGATGCTCCACTTGAATACGAGTATTCATTTCCATGAAGTAGAAGTTACGGTATTTATCTACCAAAAACTCTACTGTTCCTACCCCTTCATAATCGATAGCTACACCTGCTAAAACCGCTGCCTCTCCCATACGTTGACGTAGCTCATCGGTCATAAATGGCGAAGGGCATTCCTCTACTAACTTTTGGTGACGACGCTGAATAGAACAATCTCGTTCAGATAGGTGGATGACCTTTCCATATTGATCACCAGCAATCTGGAATTCAATGTGACGAGGCTCCTCGATAAACTTCTCCACATAGATACCATCATTGGAGAAAGAAGCTTTTGCTTCCTGGCGTGCTTTATTCCATGCCTCTTCAAACTCCTCTGGGTTCCAAACGATACGCATCCCCTTACCACCACCACCTGCAGTTGCTTTGAGGATCACTGGATAACCGATTTCTTCTGCAACGGTCAAGCCGTGACTTACATCCTTTAATAGCCCCTCCGAACCAGGCACTACTGGTACCCCTGCTTTGATCATCGTATCTTTTGCGGTGATCTTATCACCCATTTTACGAATTTGATCAGGTGTTGGACCAATAAATTTGATACCATATTCAGCACAAACTTCTGCAAAATCAGCATTCTCAGCCAAGAAGCCATATCCTGGGTGAACCGCATCTGCATTGGTAATTTCTACCGCAGCCATAATGGTAGGAATGTGCAAATAAGAATCTGCTGATGAGGGAGGTCCAATACAAACGGCCTCGTCTGCGAATCGAACATGAAGACTCTCCCGATCAGCTGTTGAATAAACAGCCACTGTTTTGATCCCCATTTCACGACACGTACGAATAATACGTAAGGCAATCTCCCCTCTATTAGCAATTAATATTTTTTTAAACATAATTCTGAGCATTATGTGATGAACAGCTTAGAACAATCATCCTAAGCTAGTTCTCAATTAGAATCAAAAAAGTAAATGATACCCAGTGCCTAGCTAGGATCTACCAAGAATAATACTTGATCATATTCTACTGGCTGTGCATCTTCTACCATTACTTTTACGATCGTACCACTAATTTCTGATTCGATTTCATTGAAAAGCTTCATCGCCTCTACAATACACACGACTTGATTCACTTCTACTTTGTCCCCTACCTTTACATAAGGTCCTTTTTCAGGAGATGACGAGCGATAGAACGTCCCTACGATAGGTGATTTAATCGCTAAATACTTAGACTCATCCTCTACCTTTTCCGCTGCCGGTGCAGCTGGTGCTGCTTTCGAGGCGGCAGGTGCTGGTGCTGGCGCAGCTGGTGCAACTGGCTGTTGTACAGCCGGCATTGGCATCACAGGTGATGCAGCAGCTACACTAGGAATCTGTTGGACAACCGTTTTGGTTTTATCCTGCTTATTGGTTTTAATCGTTAACTCGAATTCTTTGTCCTTTAATTTGAATTCAGTTAGGTTAGATCTATTGATGAGCTTAATGAGCTCTTGGATTTCTTTAAAGGTCATATCTGTTATTATTTATCTTTGATGCGCTCCATGTAGGTACCTTTAGTAGTATCTACACGAATTTTATCTCCAATATTTACAAACAAAGGCACTCTCACTTCTGCACCTGTCTCTACAGTTGCTGGTTTCATAGTATTCGTTGCTGTATCTCCTTTTACACCTGGCTCGGTGTAAGTGATCTCCATAACGATGGAAGGTGGCAAGTCTAGAGTTAATGGAATATTTTTTTCATCGTGAAAAAGAATAGTCACTTCTACTCCTTCTTGTAAAAGATCAGCACGATCGATCATTTTTCCATCAATCTGAGTCTGCTCATAAGTTTCATTATTCATAAAATGATAGCCCATATCATCATTATATAAATACTGATACTTATAGTTGCGAACGCGTACTTCTTTGATCTTATGACCTGCAGGGAACGTATTATCTAGAACACGGCCTGTAGTAAGGCTTTTTAGCTTTGTACGGACAAATGCCGCACCCTTCCCTGGTTTTACATGTTGGAATTCAACAATTTTAAAAATATCGTGATTGTGCTCAATACACAACCCATTACGGATATCTGAAGTTGATGCCATCTATAAATAAGATTGTATGAATCAATTAAAAAAGCGATGCAAAGATAGGAAAAAATGGTATTTGCAAAACCCTTCTCGAATAAAGGACAGGAAAATGATGAGATTGTTAGTAGGAACTCAGACTAGAACGTAGGATGTATGCTAGTCTGAGTCCTAATATAATAGCAAAACATGAAGTACTTTTTAGTAAGCCCACTTCAAGTAAATGGCTCCCCATGTAAATCCACCTCCGAATGCGGTAAGGATGACATTGTCTCCCTTTTTCAATTGGTCTTCATAATCCCACAAACACAAGGGTAAAGTACCTGCTGTTGTATTCCCAAACTTATGAATGTTAACCATTACTCGTTCCAAAGGAAAATCTGCCATTCTGGAAACCGTCTCAATAATTCGTTTATTTGCTTGATGCGGGACTAACCATTTGATATCATCTGTAACGAGCTCATTGCGCTTCATCACCTTTGTGACCACATCTGACATTCCTGAAACTGCTGCCTTAAATACAGGTCGGCCATTCTGGAAGGCGAAATGTTCACCTGCAGCAACCGTGTCTGCTGTGGCAGGATAACGGCTACCACCTGCTTTTTGGTGCAGGTATTGTGCCCCTGAGCCATCGCTCCTGTGTAGAGAATCGATCACTCCATTTCCATCTTCCGTAGCTTCTAATAAAACAGCTCCTGCTCCATCTCCAAAAATCACACAGGTTGTTCGGTCAGAATAATCAATGATAGAAGACATTTTATCTCCACCAATCACGATCACTTTTTTGTGCGAACCAGATTCAATGAATTTAGCTCCTGTCGTAAGTGCGTATAAAAACCCAGAACAAGCCGCACTGATGTCATAACAAAAAGCGTTCTTCATCCCAGTAGCAGCTGCTACCAAATTAGCAGTGTCAGGAAATGGCATGTCAGGAGTGACGGTAGCAAAAATAACAAGCTCAATATCTTCAGGATTGGTATTTGTTTTTTCCAACAGACCTTTAACTGCTTCAATTCCCATTACAGAAACGCCTTGCTCCTCTCCTTTTAGGATTCTTCTTTCCTTTATACCTGTACGGGTAGTAATCCATTCATCGCTGGTTTCAACCATGGTCTCTAGTTCAGCATTGGTAAGGATATAATCTGGAACATAACCATGAACGCCAGTAATGGCTGCATTAATTTTTGACATGATCGTTTGATGTTTGTTAAAAACTTAGCAGACAAAAGTAGATTTTGCCTTACTAGAAACATATTTCAAAATCGGCCGCAAGGTATAAAATTATTCCCAAACAGAAGTTTTTTATGCCGATCTTAGCTTCTTTATTCTCCGAACTCTAACATTTGTTCATCACCTACTTTTGTCTCATATTCTCTGTAAGAAATTGCCATTAAGCCAAAGAATGTCAATAATCCATTCAAAGCAATTGTCAAGAAACCAAACTTAAAGCCAAAGAATAATTCAGCAGAGTAAGTATCTAATACAAAGGCAGTTACAGGCGCTAATATACATACAACAGGAACAAATTTGTCTCTAACTTTTAGCCGCGTAAACATTCCAAATGCAAATAGACCAAGAATTGGTCCATAAGTATAACCTGCCACTACAAAAAGTTTCGTAATTACAGCAGTATCATTGATGGCATTAAAGCCCACTATTACTAAAAACAATAAAAATGAAAACCCCACATGAACATATAGCCTTGTTTTCCTTAGTGCCGCTGTATCTTCCTTTTTTTCAAAATCTAAAAAATCTACACAGAAAGAAGTAGTCAAAGCGGTCAAAGCACTATCCGCACTTGAATAAGCTGCAGCTATTAAGCCGAGTATAAAAATCACACCTACCGTAGGTGATAAATGTTGTAAAGCAATACTTGGAAATAATTGATCTGTCGTCTCCGGAATATCAATCCCTACTTGAGCAGCATAGATATAAAGCAGTGCACCAAGCGATAAAAATAAAAAGTTGGCAAAAACCAGAATGATACTGAAAGTAAACATGTTTTTTTGGGCATCTCCAATCGTTGGGCAACTCAAATTCTTTTGCATCATATCTTGATCCAAACCAGTCATGACTATAGTAATCAAAGCCCCACTCAAAAACTGCTTAAAAAAATTATTTGGATCGCTCCATCCTCCTTCAAAGAAGAACATTTGAGAATACTGACTTTCCTGAACCATCGTTGCCAGTTCTCCTACACTCGCATTCAAAGCTTCCCCAATACCCAATATGGCTAGGACTACAGCCGTAAGCATACAGATCGTTTGCAGCGTATCCGTCCATATAATGGTACTTATCCCCCCTCTAAAAGTATAAATCCATATCAATGCAATCGTAGAAATTACAGTCAACTCAAAAGGAATACCATAAGCATCCATCACAAATTTCTGTAGTACAATTGCCACTAAGTATAATCTAAAGGAAGCACCTATCGTTCGAGATAGTAAAAAATATGCCGCCCCTGTTTTGTAGGAAAGGAAGCCAAATCGCTGCTCCAAATAACCATAAATTGAAGTGAGTTGAAGCCGATAATACAAAGGCATTAGCACCGTAGCAATCACGAGGTAACCAAGCAAGTAACCCAGGACAACCTGCATGTATGAAAAGGACTGATTCAATCCATCTGCACCAACCACCCCTGGAATAGAAATAAATGTTACTCCGGAAAGTGATGCTCCAATCATTCCAATAGCGACCAATACCCAATTTGACTTTCGGCCAGCTAAAAAGAAACTTTGATTCCCCGTATCTCTACTTGTAAAGTAGGATATCGTAATCAATACTAGAAAGTACAAGGCAATAATGCCCAATATTAAAGCTGGAGTAAGTTGTTGCGTCATGTTGATTCTTATCAATTCCGCACAAAGCGGAAATCACTTTCTTTTACTTCAAGGCAAAGATAGACGCTTTTGGCAAAACTCCATAAGTGGGGTGTGCTTAGTTAATGGTTAACAGTTTCTTTCCATCTACTAACCATCAAGCATGCTCCATTAAATTACTAATAATTACACTGAAAGACGTTCCAGCTCTCCTTTCATAGTTGTTAAACTCTGCACACCCATTGCACGCCATTTTAATTCTCCATTCTGAAAAATCATCACCGTTGGAATACTTTGAATACCTAACTTTTGGGAAAGCTCCTGATTGCGATCAACATCAATTTTTAAGATTCGTGCATTATCCCCCATTTCTGACTTCAAATCATTGATGATTGGAGTCATGGCTTTACATGGCCCACACCAATCTGCATAAAAATCAATCAATACGGGTTTCTCTGAATTAATAATATCTTTAAAATTCCTTTTACTCATTTTTTACTGTTTTCTAAAAAAACAAATTAGAATTTCGTAAAGTTGCATTCAACTTTTTTACAACTTTATCCATTATGACACGGAATGCCTTTTTTCTTCTCATTTCTATCTTCACTCTTACCAACTGCCAAAATACTGCTAATGATCAAGCTCCTGCCGCTAAAGCAGACTCGACTAGTGTTGCGGTAAAGCCTAAAATCACAGCAGGTAACATCAATGAGGATGACCTTATGATTCGCCTTTCGGCAGATTTAATCGCAGAGCCAGATAGCTTAGCAGATATAGATCAAAACAAAATTATCAACTACGCTATTGATAATCAATTGGACGTTTACAGGTCTAATTCTGGCTTGTATTATCGTATCGACAAAGAAGGAGAAGGTGACCAACTACAATGGGGTGATCGAGTTTCTGCACATTATCGTGCTTATACACTTGATGGAAAAGAATTTGATAATTCTTATAAAAAGGCACGTCCTCTTAAATTTTATATCGGAAATATGATCCCTGGTTTTAATGAAGGTTTACAACTTTTAAAACCACGTGCTAAAGCACTTTTCCTTATCCCTTCTGGGCTTGCTTATGGTGATATGGGTGTTCAAATTAGCGAGGAAGAGTACTTAATTCCACCTAATGAAGTCATTGTATTTGAAGTAGAAGTTTTAGAGAAACTTAAGTCTGCACAGTAGCACCAGTTTCAACATTGTAATCAATACTAAAACGAGTGTTTCCCACTTGAACATGCACCTTTAATGGAAAGGCTTTAGCAGCTTTATTTGTAGGATACCACAATTTTTCTTTTTGGTTGACCAAAATGAATAATCCTTCGGGATTACCTATTGCACAAAACTTGCTGGAGTTTCCAGAGTAGTGGGGTATATGAAGATGCTGTTCCATTTTTTTGCGTAAAGCCAGCACATCGTTGCTTGAAAGACCAACTTCACTAATATTGATAATATCTTTTGGTTCAAAAGCATAAGCTGTTTCTTGAACCGATATATCTGCTCTACCGATAAATTCCAAAATATTGCCCGCAGGGTCTTCAAAATAAATAGCTTTTGCATTCCAATTTGGAAAATCAATGAGCTCCACCCCATTATCTGTTAGGATAACAACATTCGATCTTACCCATTCCAAAGCAGATGACATCATGAAATACGGAATATTAAAAGCAAAGTGGTAATAGGCAGACGCCCCACTTTCAAAAAACAAGTTGGTTGCACCTGCTTTCACCCCAAAATGAGCATCACTTTCTTCCAACAATGGCATAGCCAATACATCCGTATAAAAAAACTTTTGAAGTCTTAAAACATTCGTTTGTAAACGTAGTTCTTGAATCTGCATGCGCCCATTTATACAATTGAAAAATTTCTATCTTTTTAAGGTAAATCTTTTCGCAAATGATTAACCAGTAGCATTAAAAAGAAAATAAAGAAAGCTACACCTAGAGAGTTTTCAATAGAATGCTCCAGCATAAATGCGACAAAACTGATGACGTATAGCCCCAACATCAATGGGTGTCGAAAATTACCTTCATAAAAGAAAGGAAATAACCAAGCGAATAGGAAGACCGCCAAACCTAGCAAACCACTACCTGCCGCAATATATAAAAATTGATTATGCGGCATATGAATTTCTGAAGCATCAGGAAATTGCTCCGCAAATTTCTTGTGTACAGTTGGCCTAAGGTGTCCCATTTTTGTACCTCGAATTGGATTTTCTTGCACAATTTCCCAACCCACAATCAAAGAATAAATTCGACCAGCATCTGCATAGATATCCCCCTCTCCTTTTTGATATTGCTGCCAATCCCAAATCATGTAATCAATCTTAGCTTTTACACTCGGCACCATTCGATAAGCAACAAAGGGCATAGCTCCAATCAATAAAACCACTGCAAGACCAATAAGATATCTTTTTTTCGCAAGAGCGTAACCCACTCCTAGCACCAGTAGAGCAGCATATAATGCTAATATACCCGTACGTACAGATAGGAAATGAATGAAAAAGAAAAGGAAAATAGTCATGCTTATGATAAGCTTTTTCTCCTTTGGCTTTCGCCAAAAAAATTGCTTCCAGGACAAATAAATTCCTCCTATGATACCATAGGCTATTAATAAACTGAGGCGAATATGATTGCGCGGAGTAGGCATTGGCTTGCCCTTTTTCATCAATTCAATGATTTCGGCTTGATGCAAAAAATAGTTGATGATAATTCCTACTGCGGTAATGCACAACGCAACTAATAAGAAGTAAAAGAGACCATTAAGTTGCCTTTCTGTAATCTTGGGATAAAAATAAAACATTAGAGGAAAGGCAATGAAAGGGATTTTTATACGTAAACGAGTCAGCCAAAAATCCATATCCTGATTAGGCGAGTAATCCCAGAGTATCATAAAAAAGAAAAGACTAATCATCCAAAAATCTGGCGATCGATGTAAACGGAGAACCTTTTTTATCGCTTCCCAATCTATTTGTAAAGGAAAACGGCCAGTCCCTATTTCTACTCGAAACAGTGCAATGGCTGCTAAGCCAATCATCCCAACCGTTAGTACAAATGGAGAGTAGATGATAGATGCCATCACTACCCAGCAAAAGAACAAGATGATATTAGACTTAGAAAAGATCGTTTGAAGCGATAAAGATTTCATTAATTCTGACTAAACTTAGATATAATATAACCATAACTAACTGCAACTACCTCGATAGGTAATTTCTGGAAATCTTCATGTAGAGATAACGCTTTAACCTCTTCTATTCTTCCTGCACGATGATCCTCTTTGACTATAGGAATTTCTAGTTTTTCGTAAAGCTTTTGGTACTGATTAATTCGCCATCTATTCTGTGGTTGAATCGTATTATCAATCAAATTCCATTGAGTCTCTGAGAACTTCAAAAAGTTATAAATGGTTATTTTTTTATCAAAATGGGCAAAGTGATCTGACATATCAATGAAATGACTCATCACACCTCCATCTGCGCTATTAACCCGCTTAAATTCTGCCAGGATATCTTCCAAAATTTGAGGATAAACATGCTCGAATGTATTATTAGAAGTAATAAAATCGATGGAGTTATCTTCTAAATTCATTCTTCTAGCATCGCCTACGATATAGGTAATATTCATTTTTGCCAATAAGGCTTCCAATGATAAGTTTTCTGTCGTTTGAGCAAGTTGTCT
>JAKVCU010000097.1 GCA_022448955.1 Saprospiraceae bacterium | reverse complement strand
GAAGCTATTTGAATTTATAAAAACTGACATATAAGAAGAGCATTCGAGGAAAGTTGTAATTTTAATTATGACA
Source organism: Saprospiraceae bacterium (assembly GCA_022448955.1). GTDB lineage: Bacteria > Bacteroidota > Bacteroidia > Chitinophagales > Saprospiraceae > JALEHC01. Next base: position 34,819 of record JAKVCU010000097.1, on the reverse strand, counting down.
AAAAAATACACCTCTTCCCTAACGAATGCTCAATGGCAAGTTATAGAAAATAAATTACCAGAGCAAATGCTGAATCGTAAGCGCAAATGGCGCTTACAAATTATATTTGATGCCATTATGTATGTTTTAAAAAATGGCTGCGTGTGGGCAGATATACCTTCGGAATATCCTCCCTCGGGAACCATTTATTATTACTTCAGAACCTGGCGCGATAATGGTTTATTAGAGTCTTTAAGCCAAGAACTAGGCGGAGATTACCGAGAACTACTGGGTAAAAACCGTTCCCCTAGTGTAGGTATACTCGATTCCCAAAGCGTCAAAAACACAGCAGTCAGTGGTCAATCCAACAGTGGTTATGATGCTGGCAAAAAGATAAAAGGTCGTAAGCGCCACCTGATGGTGGATACCTTAGGCCTAATTATCGTCGCTTGGGTAACCGCTGCCGATTGGCAAGACCGTGATGCTGGTTCTTGGTTAATGGCCAAATTATTTATGAACCGCTTCGACTTTCCACGTCTCAAAACTTTTTTTGCCGACGGTGGATATCGAGGGAAACTGGTTCAGTTTGTTAAAAAATGCTATCGAAAACTCGAATGGAAGCTCGAAATTGTCAAAAAGCCTGAGAATATTAACACTTTTGAGGTTTTACCATTGCGCTGGATTGTTGAAAGAACCAATGCATGGAATGATAATTATCGAAGGCTTTCTAAGGATTATGAACGTAAAACCGAGTCGGTAGAAGCATTTTTGTATCTGGCGCAAATTCGTTTACTTGCTCTCAGATGTGAAAAAAGCTAAATTCAAACAGCTTCTTAGTCGTTGCTAAAATTAATTATGAATTACTCAATTGCTCTACAAGTGAATCTGCATATTTAATTAAATCTTCAACTAATTTTCTAGCATCTGCACCTGCTGCATTTTCAATTTGCTGTAAAGCAGCTGCGTTTAATAACGCTTTGAACTTATCCAATTCATCTCCATCAGGTTTAGGACGTTCTCTTAGTGGCTCTGCCTCTTTTTCTTTTTTCTTAGTAAATTCAATTAAATCATTAACATGCTTTCGATTAGTTCGATCGACTAAAGTCATGTAGTTATCATTCCATTCTTTTTCGAAGTAAGCTGCGTTTTGTTCTGCCGACATTTTTTTCGTTTTAAGTTTTGTGATAATTCAAATTTAGGCGCTTATGAATTTCGTTTTTACTAAATGAAGTAGATTGCCTATATGAAAGGGTGAATCCATCATTTAACATGGAGGGATAGATCTCTGCTACAAATGATTTTAACTTCATTTGAATATTGTATTCTTTCCAAATTATCCTATGGAATACCCTATTCACCCTTTTAAGTGGGACATTTGTATCTTTTCTATGAAGCTATTAAAAGAAGGAATTACATTTGTAATCAATAAAAGTAATATTAAATACTTTTCATTTCAAAATATCTTTGAACAACATTTGATTAGCAGATAATCAAATATAAATAATTTACCCCATGTCAGCTGAATTTTATACAAAAACAATCCGTAAAGAATTTAAGTACTTTGCTACTTGGCACCCAAATGATACTATTAAATTAGGAGACATTGGAATTCTTGATGGAGGTATCTTTAAATATAAGGCCCATCTTAGTGATTTTGGGATTGACTTTAAGACAAAAATATCCCAAACAGAAGGAGATATTCACTTTAAATCCGATGAAAACACTAAAATTACCTACAAACTTTCTGGAGATATTACCTCTCCCAACAGTATACTAACTAAAGCAGATGCTGGAATTTCTATTCAATTTGGTTCAGAGGAATCAATAGTAGTAGACATCGTAGATATCAAAACACATACTATTTCCAATCAGTTTCAACTAGGTGCAATTATTGAGGATCGTTTTAACAATCCTAAACCTGGAGAAACTTGGTATAAGTCATGGGTTGTCGTGACAAAAGTTCTCCAAGGAGCAAGTGGAACCGTTATCATTTCAAAAGGTAAAAATGCTAATATCAGCCTAAAAGTCAATGCAGAATTAGGTCAAAGTGATATTAAGCTTTCAGGGATTGATGCCGATTTTGATATAGTCCATACACAAGGAATCGGTACAGAGTCTATTGGAAAAAAGAATATTACTCCATTATTCCAATGTGCTGGAATATATAAGCCATTTTGGAAAAAATCTGGAGAATTCAGAGATAGAAGCATTACCGATATTCCAGTTGATGACCAAGCTCTTTTACCTGACTTTTTCCCTTCTTCAGAAGAGGACTCAATTGAAGCTTTTGATGGCCAACCATCAGGGCAAGTCCGTGTTTTATCAGTAGCTATTAACAGTTATAAATCCAATGAAGTTCCTAATCTTCGTGGGTGTGTAAAAGATGTAATAGGAATAAAAGAGGTGCTAGAAGCTCGTTATAATATACCGGAGAATAACTATAAAATTCTGAAAAACGAAGAAGCTACACGTGCTAATATCATCGAAGCATTTAGATCTCATTTTTCAGATTTACAAGATGGCGACACTGCAATTTTCCACTACAGTGGACATGGTTCTTGGGAACCAACAAGTCAAGAATTCATCGATGCGAAAATTGAAAACCCTGGTGGTCGAAATGAATTGTTAGTCGTTCATGACTATGGAGAGAAGGGTATTCTGAATATTGCTGATAAAGAATTAAGAATGCTCATTTCAGAGCTTCAATATAATGGAACTGAAAAAGTAAAAAACATTCATTTTGTGGGTTTAATGGATTGCTGTTTCAGTGGTTCTATATTCAAAGATGGTTTAGGCGCTGGCATGATACGTCGCACAAACCTGCCAGATATTACTGCAAGAACATTAAATGAATATTTAGAGGGGCAATATCACGAAATGTATTCAAAAGATAATCTTCACATTCCTCGTGCAGACTTTGTTTTGTTGACAGCATGTAGTCCAACCGAATATGCCCTTGAAAACGACAATGGTGGTCTATTTAGCTATTTTTTAAAGCAAGTATTATCCACGGAAAGAAACATAGCACCATCCTATTCTGAAATTCATTTTCTGCTGAGTAATGCCATCCGATCACAATCAAAAGAAGATCAACACCCTTATTTTGAATATGCAGGTAATGTAAATCCTTTTGATTCCTTTCTTAAAGGGGGTGAAGTTCAATACCATGCTCTTCCTCAAATATCTCTTAAAAAAGACCAGTGGGTAGCCAATATTGGAGCTATCCATGGTTTAATTCCTGAAATATACAACAACCTAGAACTTGATATTTTTTCAAAAGATGATTTTACAAATGCAATAGGAAAGGCGAGAGTAATAAATGTTGCTCTAGAAAGAACAAGAATAAAGTTACTTAATGATCTTTCTTTAGCCAAGGAGGAACAATATTTCATTCCTTTAACCGGCACAAAAATTGGATTTCAAATAATTGATCATAAAAACCAACAGGTCTTAAGAAAACAATTGTCAGAAAAAATAGAAGCAAAGGGACTACACCATAGAATCCGGCTAATAAATGAAGAATGTACTTATCGTTTAGTTTTCAAAAATGACGAAATTCAAGTTCAAAAAGGCCATGAATTAATCGTAGGAATTACGAACATCAATGAAGTTGGAATGGATTACATCGTGGACATTCTACATAAAATTGCTCGTTGGGAAATCATTAAGCAAGTGACGGCTCCAAAAGATTCATTGATTAACATCAACGAGATAAAGTTCAACTTTAGTTGGAAGAATCTAAAGGGTCAAACATTCACTGAAACTGTTTTTCCATACTCTGATGAAGAGGAAGGGCGTAATGAGATAAACATCCCTTTCACTAATCAAATGAAATTTGTTCCTTATGAAATTAATGTTCAAAATTTGAATACGAAATCGATATATGTATTTCTTGTGCATTTAGGTCGAAATTATAGTATTTTGCAAAAGTTTGAAGATTTTAATAAAAGACTGGATTATGAGGATGAATTTCTATATTCATCTTTAGATCACGGAGAAGCACTTGGGATAAGCAACCCTGATGTAAACGAAACGAAAGATTTATTTTTATTATTCTGCTCTAGGAAGCCCTTAGTATCACCTCATTTATTTTCTCAAGAAAGTATAAAAGAGATAAGTAGCCTTTTTAGTGCAGAAAGTTTAGCCATTACAAAAGATGTTATCAATGTAAGCGGTGCTTTAAATATTGCTGAGTGGACAATTAAAAAAGTAGAAGTTAATTTAAAAAGGAAATAATGGAAGGAGAAGTTAAAAAAGATGTGATTTCAATAGATCAAGACGATAAAAAAACAACTGCACCCAATGGTAAAAATTATTTATTTATCATTGCTGTAGACGATTATCAGGGTGATATCCCAACATTAAACAATGCTGTCAGCGATGCTAAATCTGTGAAAAACATCTTATTAGAAAATTACAATTTCCTACCTGAAAATTGCTACACATTATTTAATTCGGAAGCTACAAAAAGAGCCTTTGCTAAACAGTTTAAATCACTAAATGAACAAATCTCTGATGAAGATAATTTAGTGATTTACTTTTCTGGGCATGGTGTGCTAGAAGAATCCTTAGACCAAGGCTTCTGGCTTTTATATGATGCAGAAAAAGGAGATGAGTTTTCATATCTATCTAATGATATTATCAATCGACTTGTACAGCAGTGTGACGCTAGACATATATATTGCATGATTGATTCTTGTTTCTCTGGGACTATTTTTAGAGATATCAATGATCTTGAATCAAGTCAGGTTTATCACTATAGTTCTAGATACGCATTAACATCAGGAATGGAAACTACTGTACTTGATGGAATTCCAGGGAAAAACAGCCCATTTGCCGAAGCACTTATCCAATCCTTAAAAGACCCTTCAAAGGACTATTATTGGGGGGTAGAATTGGGCCTACAGGTACGTAGCAAAGCAGCAAATGATCAGCAAACGCCTAGAATAGATAGCCTCAAAAATCAAAAGCACCTTGGTGGTGATATGCTTTTCCTAAAAAAAGGGAAAATAGCTCCTCAGCCTTCCAATACAGATTCCCTTTATTCTTCAACAACTAAAGGACTGGATAATAACAGTCTAAACAATAAAGAAGACCTAATTAAAGGAATCAAAACCTTACTTGTTCAGAATGAATTTAAGAAAATAGCTGATTTGCTTGAACCTTTTGTAGAAAACACTAACAAATCCGATACGCTATTTTTATTAAGAGCCCAACATGCAGACTATGAAAACAGTGAAATATCAGGAACCAGTTCTCAAGAAAGATTGGAATTAAGAAGAAATCAGTTGAGAGCTCGTTTTTCTTCTTTCATAGATTCCATTGATTTCTAAGCAAGACGATTAGAATAAATTGATCGTCTCGTCTCGCTTTTGAAAAACCCCTTCTCTTTCCAAACGAAAAACCATCAGCCTAATGGCTGATGGCAAGACAATTAAAAAATTAAGACACACTCTTGATATTAGCCTCACTCTTTATAAGCTCACGCAGCAGGGCGTTATTGTGTTAATTTTAATTTTGGATTTTATTTAAAAATTGGCCCCTCCACTAAGAAGGATCCAATCAAAATGAAAATCAAAGAAACTATTTTATCATACTGATCTCTTGAAACGCATCTTTCATCACGAATGCACCTTGCCATTGCAGCCACTGCTCCAATTCTTTAAGCGTGTATCCACCTAAAGCGCGCATAGGCCTAGTCATTGCCAAAAGTGCCACTTTAGGAACTAAGTCAAAGCTATCTTTAATCAAGTTATACACATCATTATTAGCATTTAGCCAATCATTAGTATATGTCCATTTAAACATCATTTCATCCCAAGGACCTTCTTGATCAAAAGACAATTGACACCATGCCATGTTTAGGATGAGCCTCAAATAAGGCGTTGGTTGTAGGTTGCCTTCCTCATAATTAAATATTTGATGAGGGTTTTTAGATAATTCGTCATACAGGTTAGCAAGGGCGGTATAGCCCATATGAGAAAAAGTATAGGCATCCGCTACAATTTCAGTAGCCCAACCCCCCCAGATAAGTCCAGCATCTCCATTAGGCCAATCAATCTCATTTTTTATAGCTTCTTCTAATTCTGTACTCCAGTCCAATAAACCTGCCAGTTCTTTCCCCACTGCGCGTAGAATAGTTGTTGGATGCTGTAAATGCTCTTTATTTACTTGGATGGCAGCTATCGTATTTTTTTCATCCAAATGCCAAAATTGAACATTTACTTTTTGATTTATATCAGTCTTGCTTTCCCTCAAATACACCAATACTTTTGGTGTTGGTTGATCAAGAGTTTTAAAAATATTAATCATACTACTCTCCGCAAGATGATTCCATCCTGACAAGATTTGCTTTTCTTTTTCAGTCCTGTTAGAGTTGATTGCTTTCGCAAAAAAATCAAGACATGCTTGCAATGATTTATATTTCATCCGAATGGATAAAAAATCCAGGTTTAATGCCACTTGGTCAAATTCTCCCTCCGTTTGCTTTACTAAATGCGATAGGCTTTGAATCACTTCCTCGATAGCATTTTGTAGATGTTTTCGCAAATCAATCGCCGTATACGCTTCTAGCATTAGCCAAGCATCTCCACGCGTTTCCCAGTCAAGATGCCTTAATTGCTTACTCATAGCCAAATATTGGCTAATCTGTCTTTTTAGTTTTGATTTCACCTCCCATTGATTTTTTGTGCTTGATCATGTTATTGTCAATCACAAGGTAGAGGTTTAAAAAGGGTCAATAGAGAAAAGTTGATCGATCTGCACTTTGAGCAAGTAGATTAGCTATTTCAGGTGGTCAATAGCAGTTGATAGCATCCATCCTAAAATAAATATCCCAAACGCACAAAAAGGATTTGATAGCGAAGGCTCTGTAAAATAGTTGTAAGATCATCATCTATTTTTGTGGTTTTACAATTTTAGATTCTTTTTTCATTTAAGCCTACCACAAACAAAAAAAGCCCAATCTTTCGATTGAGCTCTTTTCTTTGCGGTCTGGACGGGACTCGAACCCGCGACCCCCTGCGTGACAGGCAGGTATTCTAACCAGCTGAACTACCAGACCTTACTTTTAAGGTTGCCTTTCTGTGTTTCGGCGAGTGCAAATATAAAACGTTTTAATTTCTCATGCAAGACCTTTGTGAAAAAAACTAAAAAAAAATTCATTGAAGTAGTAAATCAACGCTAGATTACTAATTTTGCATCACCAAAGAAATAATGACAGTATCAATTACTGTACGAAACAATCTACATAGACATTATTATGGAAGGCATTTAGCCTTTCCCATTGGGTGTGGAGTAAAATAGAGCGATTATTTGATCCAATATTCTGCTTTATACCTTTAGTTCTAAATTGGTTGGGGTCATTATTGAAGCCCGGCCTTAAAAGATATAAAACCTATGGTCTTTTTAGATTTTGAACAGCCGCTTGAAAAGTTATACGAACAATTAAACAAGATCCAGCAAGTTGGTCAGGAAGGAGAATTAGATGTTGAGCCGATGATCAAAGAACTGGAAACGAAGATCAAGAATAAGCGCAAGGAAATATATGGTAATCTTTCTGGATGGCAAAAAGTGCAGTTGTCTCGTCATCCCGAACGCCCTTACACGCTTTACTATATCGAACAGATGTGTAGAAAGTTTGTCGAATTACACGGCGATCGCTATTATAAGGATGATAAAGCTATTGTTGGTGGGCTTGGAAGCTTAGATGGCCAATCAGTGATGATCATTGGCCATCAGAAAGGCGTGAATACAAAGATGCGTCAATATCGCAACTTTGGTATGGCCAATCCTGAAGGCTATCGCAAGGCATTACGCTTGATGAAAATGGCAGAGCGTTTTAGCATTCCTGTGGTTTGTTTGATTGATACGCCGGGTGCTTATCCTGGGCTGGAGGCTGAGGAACGTGGACAGGCAGAAGCTATTGCTAGGAATTTATTCGAAATGGCGCAACTTAAAGTGCCTATTGTTTGTGTGGTGATTGGCGAGGGTGCTTCTGGTGGTGCTATCGGAATCGGTCTAGGCGATCGAGTATATATGATGGAAAATACTTGGTACTCTGTCATATCTCCAGAATCGTGCTCCTCTATCTTATGGCGCTCTTGGGATTACAAAGAACAAGCAGCAGAAGCCCTAAAATTGACTGCTGATCATATGCACTCTTTTGGTATCATTGATGGTATCATAAAAGAACCACTCGGTGGTGCTCATTCTGCTCCAGAGGATATGGCCAAAATATTAAAACGGCATATCAAAAAAGCTATCGCAGAGCTTCAGGAAATGAGTACGGACGAGTTGCTAGAAGCTAGAATTCAAAAATATTCATCTATCGGAGTTTATGATGAAGTAGCGCCGACGGAAGAAGGTCAATAAAATAATACTATGGGATTGATCGAAGATGTCCGGCAAAGACTTTTCCAAAGCGCACTTCAAAGACAGGTGCGCGCCATAAAAAATAAACGTCAACAGAAACCTATGAATTTGGAAATCTCCAAATCCGTAGGTATTCTCTTTGACGCCAACGATTTGCAAAACCGCAACATCGTGCTTAACTTTTCTAAGAAATTAGAAAAAAGTAAAAAGAAAGTTGAGTTATTAGGTTTCCTTGAAAAGGCACCAGAAGAGGAGATCATCCACTTCCCTATTTTTACTAAAAAAGAAATAGATTGGATTTATCGTCCTAAAGGGGAAGCTGTTCGTCACTTCCTAGACACTTCTTTCGACCTATTCCTGCACCTTCATCCCTTTTCGCAGTGTTATTCTGACTATATTGCGGCCCTTTCCAAAGCACATCTTCGTGTTGGACCTTATTCTTCTCGTGAATTTGCTTACGATCTTATGATCGATATGGAAGGAAGCACAGATCTGAAGAAACTAATCCAACAGATGGAAAGTTTGCTGGCAAAACTGAATATTAAAAATGAAGCAGCCTAAGCTAAAGGGCACTGGCGTAGCCATCATCACTCCCTTCAAAAATGGTGAAATTGACTACACGTCCTTAAAAAATATTATTAACTTCCTTATTGATGGAGGTGTTGAATATATTGTATCGCTTGGGACAACAGGCGAAGCCGTTAACCTGAGTGCAGATGAATGTAGGGCCGTGCTAGATACTACCATCGAAGCTATTGATAGGCGAGTTCCTCTTGTTGCAGGATTATTTGGTAGTAATTATACGCAAAAGTTAGTGGATGGTGTACAGCGCTACAACCTTGATGGGATTGATGCCATTATGTCTAGCAGTCCTGCTTACATCAAGCCAAGTCAAGAAGGTATTTTTCAACACTATCTGCGTTTAGCGGAAGCTACACCCCGACCAGTTATCATTTACAATGTCCCTGGGCGTACTAGTTCTAATGTACATCCTGAAACAGTGCTGCGTTTAGCGGAAGCGGCGCCCGATGTCTTCCTTGCAGTAAAGGAAGCTAAAGGAGATATCCATCAAGCGATGCAATTAATCAAGCATAAACCAGAAGGCTTTTTAGTGCTTTCAGGTGATGACCCTATCACTATGCCTATGATTGCTGCCGGAGGTGATGGCGTCGTCTCTGTGATTGCGAATGCCTATCCTAGGGCATGGTCCAATATGATCAGAGCAGGACTTGAGAACGATTTGGCGAAAGCCAGGGCTATCAACTATGCCTTATTAGATGTTCACCCTTTACTCTATGTAGAAGGGAACCCTGTCGGGATTAAGGCATCTATGGAAATAAAAGGATACTGTTCTAAAGAGGTACGTATTCCTTTGACTGCCCTTTCGGGAAATAACTATGCACGCCTACAAGCGGAAATGCAGAAAGCAGACGAAGCATTAGCTAAAATCGGCTAAATGCCTTTGATACGCTCCCATAGCTGAGTAAATGCGCCTTCCATATTTCGATCTTCTGGACGTACTTGCTCGGCTACTATTTTTCCATCCTTAGGCTCTAAAATGAATTGGAATATGAAGCCTTCTGAACCATCTCCCATAGGGAATGTTCCGTAACGCATATCACTAAATTCTAATTTACCCTCAGGCAAAGGTTTTACGCAGTAATAGCCATTGGAAAACCACTTCAAGATTTTTATCACCCGATCATTTTCGAAAGGTTTTAAGTATTCATGCCCCTTTCCTATTTGATTCATTTGTGCAAAAGGTGCTTGCTCATCCCATAAAGAATAACGCCCATAATGATAAAGGCTATCGCCTTCTGCTACACCTTGCCACAATATATTATTAAAGATGGAAGGTCCTGTTGTAAAGCGACTCATGCTAATTTCTTGCTCTTCCATGGCCTGCCGAAAGGCATTATCAACTTGCATTTTATTCATAAAAGTGAATAACAAGTAAGCACTACTAATTCCTATTCCTAAATAATTGAGCCACTTACGTCTGTCAGAAGTACGTGTTTTTCTCGATGCCCAAATCAGGAAAAACAAAAATGGGAAGGTATAGATTGGATCTACTACCGCAATATTATTCCAGGCTACTCTATAATCACTAAAAGGCTGTAATAATTGCGTTCCATAAGCGGTACAAGCATCTAATAAAGGGTGGGTTATTATCGAAAGAAAAAACAGTAAAGCCCAACCTTTCCAAGTAGGTCGCTCCTCAAGGGGCTTTTTCTTTGAGATTAAATACAACACAGTGGGAAAAGCAATAATAGCAGTACTGACTATCCAAGCAATCGAAACGATCTCCATGCGAGGTATAGGCATGGGTAGTGAACCTAAAAACAAGAGCAAAAATAAAGCACCATAAGCCATAAGCAACTTTTTCCAAAATTGGGATCGATGCTCCACATCATAAAAGGCATAAATTAACCATCCCAAAATCAAAGGTGCTAGGATTCCAAAAAAAAGAGCATGTGTAATCCCTCTGTGAAAAGCCATTGCACTAATTTGATCAGTTACCAAATTAGCGACTACGTCTAAATCAGGAATTGTGCCTCCAATAGCTCCCCAAAGCATGGCTTTATTGCCAACTTTCCGGCCGAGTGCAATCTCACCAACTGCGGCACCTAATGTAATTTGAGTTAAAGAATCCATAAAGTATTAACAGATACTGTTTTTAGAAAGTTGTTTTCTTTTGAAGAGAATTCATCTCTCTAATTAACCATTTGGCAATTAGAATATCCTTGAATAATCGTACTTGCGCACCAGCTTCTTTTATCTTTTTTTCTAAACGATTAAGCAGCTTTTCTTGCTCATTGCGTTCAGGGGTATAAAACCGCCATTTAATGAAAAGATGAAAGATATCCGCTAAGAATGCAAATTCCTTTTCAATAGGGGGTTGATAATCTACTTTCTGCTTGATATTGATAATTTCTCGTTCAAAAGAATCCACATCACCCATCAAATAAAAACAGATGCCGTATACGTATCGAAAATTATAATATTCGCTCTCTGGGCGTTTATTGATCTCTCTATGTACCAATTGAAAGGCATTGTCCACCTCTCCCTTGAATAAGTAGCTCATCACCAACATATATTCAAAGCGATATTTTAACCTTTTGCTTTTCTGAATACCTTCTTGATGTGCTAATACCGTATCAATTAATTCTTGATAACGGTCAAGTTTGAGTAAGATACTCACATAGTTGTAATATAAATTAGCATTAAATGCTTGATTGGTCGCTTTTAAAAAAGCCAATGTTTTCACATAGGCTGCATAAGCAGCCTGATAATCTCCTTGGAGGAAATACTCTAAGCCAATAGATCCATAAATAAGACCAAGATCAGCATACTGCTGGGGTCTGTAATCACGGATTTCGTAATAGATTTTTTCTGCCTCTTTTAAAGTCTGAATTTTTTTTTGGCCGGATTCTAAGTAGCTTCTAGCACGGAGGTAATGGTAATGCACCACCGCTTCCTGTTTTTCGGCTTTTAGCTCTAGCCTTTCTTGTAGCTCGGGCATCGGATAAGTCCTCAAAAAAGCTTGTATAACTTTATTGGCTTTTATTTTTTGAATCTCTGTATATCGAACTTGCTCTTTAAAAGCAGTAGACAATTGTTGGATCTGATCATGGCTAAGTGCTGCAATCTCTTGATACACCCATAACTTTACTTCCTTTTTTTCTTCCAAGTACCTAGTATATATTCCATAAATTTTTGCCATTAGGGTATAATTGTGTTGCTCCAGACATTGCCGTTTGTACTTACGCCACTCTTTTTCGAATAGACTAAGTTTATTGTTATCCAAATAGTATTGGAGCAATAATTCAATTCCCTCTAGTTTATCTTTTTTCGCTTTTTCTGTGATCAGCGTCAAGCGCAAATACTCTTTTATCCAATTGCTTAATAAGCGGATTTCATTGCGTAGCAATACGTCTCCCCTTTCGGTAAATGCTTTGCCAAATACCTTTTCAAATACTTCTGCTTTCGCAAAACGTCGGTTACTGCCTTTTTTCACTAAAAAGATGAATAAGTTGTACAGTCTTTCTTTCTCATTTTGCTGCAACTCCAAGCGAATTTGTCGCTTTTCTTTGGAATCTAATGCATCAATTAATTCAATAATTTTTATCACAAAAAATTATTTAAATTATTAGTAATCAGATTTTTATTAAAATAATATATTTTATAATATATCACAAGTAAAAAATTTCATTTTGATATGTTTTTGGATAATTCCCACCTTTGGATGAGGAGGATTTACACTTTTTACTCCTCAAAAAATGTTGGTTGTGAGAAAGATTGATTCATTTTTTGCGGTAATGCTTATGCTGGACAAAAAATGAATGGGTTGCTTAAGTAATTTGCCCAAAACCGTGCCTACCGTTAGGCTAGAATTGGCAAAATAAAATTTAGCCATGAGCAGAACAGGTCTTTACGTTCGTTCAAAAATCATGCGTAACTTTCCTATCATCAGTTACTTATAATTTTCGAATGAACAACTTTATTATACAAGCAATTTTGACTAGCCGCTTAGTAGGCTATCTCGTATTACACCAATGAATACCTCTTGCTATTATTCACCATATTACCCATGATTAAATTATACGAATGGATGCCTACAATAAGGCTCCTAATACTTTTGGATTATTGTAGGAGTTTATGGAACGACCATGACTTATGTGCAGGAAGGAGGAATACTGTTGATTTACTTTCTTTAACAAATGACTGGCTCTATTTCCACGTTTAGTAAAGAGAGGTTTAGCGGATATTCCCCTTCTTAGTGCGCTATTAACCCCAAAATAGAAGAGATAAAAAATTGAATGGTCTTGTATCCAAAAAGTACAAATGAAAACGGTAACGAAAGTTACTCTTTTTGAAGGAAAAGTGCGGTTACTCCTTGTGAGCCAACCGCACTTTCTTTTTTCTGATATTTGTCCCCGATCGGAGATGTTTTACTAAAACTTAAAGCCAAGCGTTAGCAAAAAATTACCATAGGTTATGTCATTGTCCACATATTGAATAGGTGCTTGATCGACTGTATAAGGAACATAAGTTTCTTCAAGAAGACTTCTTCTGTAAGCAATATCTAAGAAGAATGATCTTTGGCGTAAGCCTGCACCTAAAGAGTATGCATAGTTGACTGTTTCGTCATTTTCTAGGGGCGAATTCAAGATTTGGAAGCCTGCGCGTAATTGGAAGATGTCCAGAACAAGCTCTCCTCCTAGTTTCAGGTTTATGGCTTGAGTCAGCGTATTTTCAATTTCTCTATTGACTTCTCTTTCTGAATCTCCAAATTGACCGTAATTGAAAGAAGCACTCCCATAATCTACCCATTCTATTTCTCCTGATAGGAAGCCTTTTTTTCCAATGATGATACCTACATTACCCATCAAACGCCAAGGCGTAACTAATCGATAGTCAAATAAGCCATCAGGAGACTCTGCCGTAATATCTGACGTTTCCCCTTCATCTGTTGTATAGTCATAGTTTAAAGAAGAACTAAAGCTATCATCTAATCCAAATCGAGTTGGTGTATGTACCGCACCGCCTAAGCGAAGCATTTGATTGACACGATAGATGAAACCCAGTTTTAGGTTTATTCCTACACCTGTTGTATTTAAATCTTGACGATAGTCCAAGGAATTAAACAATGGAATTCTATTTCCTTCTCTATCACTTTCCACATATATTTTTTCCTCTGTAAAGGTCAGGAATGGGACACCAATAGTTGCACCGATCATCAGTTTCTCTTCGTAGTTTCCTGCAAAGGAGAATACCAATTCATTGATTGAACCATCGGTGATTACTGTTTCCTCTCTGGTCACTTCCTCTGTTTCGAGGCCATCAAAATCAGAGTAATAAAAATCATCACCGTCGAATTGGAATAATCCACCTGCATCAATGGCTAAGCCTTCCTCAAAATCACTAATTCCTTCTCCACTATTTGCAAAGTCTTTCCAGCGTGTCATAATAGAACCAGGGGAAGTACCTTGGTAAAAGAAGCTTTGACTAAAGTTAGCCACACGATTAAGGCCGATACCGAAGTTAGCCGTTTTCCATTTTGAGCTATTGGGACGATTAGCAAATACGAAGCCAACATTGCTCAAGTTAAAATCACCTTGATCATCTGATTCCAGTGGGGTATTACTGCCTGTGCGAAGCTGAGCGTCTGTAGCTGTTACTAACAAGGATGGCGTTAAAGAAAACTCTGAACGGCGGTAAGTAGCCAAGCCAGCTGGATTGGTACTCAATACCGAAAAATCCGCTCCAAGTGCACCCAACGCACCTCCAGCTCCAAGCGAGCGAGCGGTTCCACTAAAAGTTAAGTTGGAATATCGTAAGGCATCAAAAGCAGTTTGTGCTTGAATATTAAAAAAACCTAGTGTTAGAATAAATGCAAAAAATATTTTCCTCTCCATAGATTGAAATTTCATTTGGGGTTTATTGTAAAACGATTTCATAGCCAAAAACTTATTTGGATTTTATTACTTGGCTTTATTTCGCCATTAAGTTAGCTTATACTTCGTTCAAAGAACACTCATTTAGCTATGGCTAAAATTGTAACCTTTAATCTTGTCTAATCTAATTATTGACAAAATCGTATCAAAGAACAAACTTTCAAATAAGTTCTTAAAAAAAATGGGTGAAAACACATTTACCACATGTTCACCCATTTTCCAACATCTTTATGATAAGAATTTTCTAATTATTATTCACCACGGCCTCTTCTGCTACTACTTCTACTTGAGCTTTTACTTCGCGAGCTGCTGCTACTTCTACTTCTAGTTGAAGAAGAGTTGCTGCGGCTACGGCTGTTACTTCTATTGTAGCTTTTGGTATTTGAACGGGAGCGGCTGCTGTTGTTGTTATAGCCCCTACTCCTTGAGGAATTGGAGTTACTTCTGCTTCTTGTAGAAGAACCTCTTTTATTAGAAGAATTATTATCGTATGAACGTGAAGTTCTAGAGCGGGCTTCTTTCTGACGAGTTTCCGATCTCTTTCTACTTCTTGTTTCTGTTCTAGTTCTAGTTCTTTCAGAAGAATTGCTCGTTCTTGCTTCCGAACGTCTGCGATTGCTATCTGAATATCTTGTTCCATTTCTATTTAATTCTGGATCGATAGTTCTAGCACGTTGTTTGCCAAAATCATTTCCACTATTGATATTGCGTGTATTGGTGACATCTTTTGGCGATTGGGTACGAATAACACCACTACGAGGGGCTTTTGTAGAACCGGAACGACGAGGGCCATAATAGCGGTCGTTAGGGTTATTTACATTTACAACAGTATTGTAATTGAAGTTATTTCCCCAAGATGGTGGACAATAGAAGTTAGAAAATCCACTATTGAACCATGGATCATTCCAACGATTCCAGCGGTTCCAACCTGGTCCCCAATTGTTCCAGCGGTTCCAACCTGATCCCCAGCCATTGTTGAACCAAGGGTTGCCCCAACCAACACTTATGCCCCAGCTATTGAAGCCACCTCCCCATGCATTCCAACGATTCCAACGACGAAGACGCCTGTAAGAGTTGAAGGAGTAAAGGTCATCGTATATTAATACGGTTGTTCCAACAGGTGAAAAGAATGGATCATAATAAGCAAGGTCTACATAGCATGGATCAAAGTAGTTGAATCCATAGTATGGGCGATGGAAGCGGCGAATACGTGATGAATACTGATAGTCATAATCATTATATTCGTAGCTATTATCATCATAGCTATAATTATCATAATCGTAGTCGTCGTCATCATATTTATAGTCATCATAGCTATTTGAGCTATTGCTATAATTGTATGTATTGTCTTCGTCTGGATTATAATATAGGTCGTCGTACTGGGCTTGCCCAATACTGGCCCAGACCAGAGCGATCATTGCGATAAAAACAGATTTGAAATTAATGCTTCTCATAAAGACTTATTTTATGTAGTAATTACTTCGACTCTCGTACGGCTTACAGTTTGTAATTTATTACTTTTGTGCCTAATTTTTAGTTAACGGACGATTAATTTGGCTTTTAAGGCTGTTAAAATTGCTGTTTAAAGTCCTTAACACTTGTTAAGACGTCCGTTTGGAACTACTGTCACTTGTTAATACGTTAACAAAACGCTAATTGTTCAATTTTATATATAAGTACAAACTACCATGTCAAAAGTAATTACCAGTCGTAGTGAAGATTATTCCAAATGGTACATTGATATTGTCAAGCAAGCAAACCTTGCAGACAACTCGGCGGTACGTGGTTGTATGGTGATTAAACCGTATGGCTTCGCGATTTGGGAAAACATGAAGAGCCAGCTTGATCAGATGTTTAAGGATACAGGCCACGTAAATGCCTATTTCCCATTATTCATCCCAAAGAGCTTTCTGAGTCGTGAAGCGGAACACGTTGAGGGTTTTGCAAAAGAATGTGCTGTTGTTACCCATCACCGTCTGATGAATGCACCCGATGGTAGTGGGGTAGTTGTAGATCCATCTGCTCGTTTGGAGGAAGAATTGATCGTTAGACCAACATCGGAGACGATCATTTGGCATACTTATAAAGATTGGATTAAGTCTTATCGTGATCTTCCATTATTGGTCAATCAATGGGCGAATGTTGTTCGTTGGGAATTGCGGACGCGTCTTTTCTTGCGTACAGCAGAATTTCTTTGGCAAGAAGGCCATACAGCACATGCAACACGGGAAGAAGCAATCGAAGAAGCCAAGCAAATGCAGCGTGTTTATGCCCAATTTGCGGAAGAATACATGGCTATGCCAGTCATCCAAGGAGCAAAAACAGCAAATGAACGTTTTGCAGGAGCAGAAGACACTTTAACGATCGAAGCCTTAATGCAAGATGGTAAAGCACTACAAGCAGGTACTTCTCACTTCTTAGGTCAAAATTTTGCGAAAGCATTTGACGTGAAGTACTTGAATGAAAATAACAAAGAAGAATACGTTTGGGCAACTTCTTGGGGTGTTTCAACGCGTTTGATGGGTGGCCTGATTATGACCCACTCCGATGATCAAGGATTAGTGATTCCACCAAAATTGGCTCCAACGCAAGTGGTTATTGTACCCATTCCAAAGCCAGGCGCAGAGATTGATGAAGCAGCAGATAAAGTGATGAAGGCGCTTAAAGCAAATGGCATTACGGTACAATACGATACAGACAAAAAGAAACGCCCTGGTTTCAAGTTTGCAGAGCATGAAATGCGTGGTATTCCAGTACGTGTAGGTATTGGGAAACGCGATTTAGAAAAAGGTGTAGTAGAAATTGCTCGTCGTGATACGGGTGAAAAAGTACAAGTGCCATTAGATGGCTCTGCTGATTATATTGCAAAATTATTGGATGATATCCAGAAGAACTTATTTGATAAGGCCGTTAAATTCCGCGAGGAAAAAACGACTAGTGTGGATAATTTTGATGATTTCAAAGATGTTATCAGCCAAGATATTCCTGGTTTTATTTCTGCTCACTGGGATGGCACCTCTGAGACAGAATTGAAGATAAAAGAATTAACAAAAGCAACGATACGCTGTATTCCAAATGATGCAGAGGAAGAAGCAGGAAGCTGTGTATTCAGTGGCAAACCTTCTTCTAAGCGCGTTTTGTTTGCGAAAGCGTATTAGTGTGACTTTGTGAGGTTTGCAGGCTCACTTTTGCAGGAACAGGTTTAGTCGCTTTGCGACTAAATCTGTTCCTTTATTGCATACAATTTCTTATTAAAATTTTCTTCTTATTCCCATCTCTAAACCTAAGCTATATAAATATTCCTTAATCACTTGATTTGATATCGGATTCAAATGAAAACGGAATATGCTTTGGCCAAATGCTTGCCATTGTTTGGATATGTTATAATTCATCCCAAAGGATGCATTTGCCACAAAATAAATAGGGATAGCCACATCAGACTGATTATCTAATCTTGTAGTATCATCATCATCAATAGAAGTGGTCAGTCTGGTAACTAAATAATAGGAGCTAGAAATTCCTCCTTCAAAGAAAGGCGACCATTTCTTTTGTTTCCATTCATACCTAATCATGATGGGCACCTCTAAAAAGAAGTAGTCGATAGTTAATTGTTGTATTCGGGTAGAAGTTTCATCAAATCCCCCACTACCGTCGTGTTGAAGGCCAAATCGCAGTTCTTTTTTTGCAGATCGGTAACCTACACTTGCCAATCGAAGTCCTGTTTTTAAGAACCATTTCTCTGAAAGTCTTTGATTAAAGTTAAAGCCTGCACGCCAATTTAACTTAGGCACTTCACCTTCTCTTTCGGCAATAAAACTATCACCTAAAAAATCTTGCGAAATTAAGGCGCGATAGCTTAAATCAAAGCTTCCAATAAGATCGATAGAGTTCTTTTGGCTATAGCCAAAAAATGGTAGTAAAAGCGCAAAAAGAGCTAATTGGGTTCTCATATTTTTGTTCATTTAAGATTCTAAATTTAAAATTTTCTTCGAACTCCCATTTCCCAGAAAGGCTGTATAGATAATCACGTACAATATTATTAACTGCATTTGTTAAATGAGAACGAAAACACTTTGCCCAAATAATTGCCAATGCTCTGTGATATTATAATTCAAGCCCAGTGCCCAATTGAGTTCAGGCATTTCATCATCTCTAACCGTAAGGAATCGACTATCCGTTCCTCCAAATTCATTGTCAGAGGTCAAGTATCGATAAGTCCAATATAGACTACTATATATGTCAATAGAATTGTTCTGGCTTACGCCAAATAGTGGCAGGTACAAAAAGAAAAGAATCGTTTTAGCTTTCATCTGTGGCTTAGTTCAATGAAATTTGTAATAGTGAAGGCACAAGTCCTTCACTATTACGAACTCATTTTTCTAAAGCCTATTGTTTCTTAACATTTTAAGCACTGTGGTCTGGTGGTACGAATCGTATGAGTTGATCCACCATTAGTGGAATATAAAAGGTTGATAGGATAAAATTGACTGTTAGAGAAATAAGTATTTAAAAGGGCATCTTTTACCCTTTGCACAAAAACTATGGGTATAAGTAAGTAAGTCATCTGCCACTACTCAAAGAGCTAGAGCAAGGGAATCGTATACTGAAAAGGATATACGTCGAACGAAGCACTTTAATTAAAAACAGCAAAAGATATGAACTCAAAAAGTGGTAAAACTTTCCATCTAAGGAAAGGGAGTGAGCTTTAGTCACTATAAAACCATAAATATTTAATGTCAATTATGAAATTCAAAAACATATCCTTCTGCTCTAATTTTAATCATTTACAATCGCTTGATAAACCATTGTTTGAAAATAAGATCTTACTTTTAAATGGCTGTAAGGCATAAGTTGAATCATCATTATCATGATTAATTCTTCCTTTGGATCAATACTAAAGAAAGTTCCAGCTGCTCCACCCCAACCATAATTTCCGACTGAACCAAGATTTCCAGTATCGGCCAAATCGGTGGCAACAGAAAACCCTAAACCAAAAGAGAAACCATTACCTGGTAGTTGAATCCCAACACCATTATAGGGAGTATGTTTTGTATGATCAATAGTCATTAGCTCAATTGTTTTGGGGCTCAAAAATCGTTTTCCATCTAGTTGCCCTTTATTTAATAACATTTGAGAAAATCGCAAATAATCATCCATCGTAGAAACTAAACCTCCACCACCAGAAAACATGGTAACTTCTTTTGTATAGCGGCTTGTGGAGGGGTGATCTAATACACGTAATTCACCTTTTCTATTCTTTCTGTAATTAGATACAAATCGTTCATCTTTTTCATCTGGAATTTCAAAATGAGTATCTGTCATACCCAGCGGTTCAAAAATATTTTCTTCCAAGAATTTATCTAGGGGTTGTCCTGATAGAACTTCAACTAGATAACCACAAACATCAGTGGAGAGGCTATACTTCCACTTAGTTCCTGGTTCAAAATAAAGAGGTAACTTACTCAGGCCTTCAATTAAATCTTTATTAGTTTTGAAGCTTGCACGATTTGATGCCCTATACAATGAATCAACGAAACCAGTCCCCCATCCATAGCCAATTCCAGAGGTATGTCGTAGAATATCGATGATACGTATTTTTTTAGTTGCAGGCTCAATTACCCTATTCCCTTTATGAACCCTTAAGTTTTCAAATTCAGGTATGTACTTTTCTAGCAAATCATTCAATTGAAATTTCCCTTGTTCGTACAGCATCATCAATGCTACAGATACAATTGGTTTTGTCATTGAATAAATTCTAAAGATGGCATCTGATTGCAGAGGCGTATTCGATTCCAAATCTGCATAACCATATGTATCAAAGTTGATAACTTTTCCCTTTCGCATTACTGCTGTTTGTATCCCCGCTAGCTGGCCGTTGTCAACATACTGATGCATCACTTTGTTCATTTGCATTAAACGCTCTGAGGACATTCCCACCGATTCTGGTGTATCCTTTGGTAGCTTTTTTACAGTGAGAATAGGTGATTCCGTTGGAGAGTTCTGAGAATGTAATTCTCCATGATTACATAGAAATACGAGAAGAAGTCCTAATAGTAAAAGTTTTATTTTCATTTGTTTAGTATTTAGTCTATCTAAATTTAAACATAGAAGTTGTTTGACAATATATCTTACCATCTGTCAACAATACATTGCTTATCAAATGCGCTCGCTTTTTTTGTCTCGTAATTAAGGCTACGAAACTCAAAAAAAGTTTTGTCTTAGCATTCTAGCCTTATCCCCTAGTATGCTTTTAAACATCTTCACGTCCTTGATACTATCTGTCAAAATGGTCTTTTTTTAAATTGTATTATTTTAATGATGCTGAAAACAAGATTTAGCTATTTAAAATTATTTTACCTGAAATGGTAAAACATTTACCATTTCAGCTATTGCATCTAGCAAATTACTCATTTACTTGCATTTTGAAGTTTTTGTTTGAGAAGAAATCATATGATAATGTAAGATACGCAAAGGGAAAGAAATAAGAAAGTATAGACTTAGAGCAATGCAAGATCAATGCGACCTATACACGGGTTTTCTATCAACAGCAGTACAGCTAAAGTAGTGGCAGGCCTATCAAAAGGTGTGGATGGTATGGTATGGCATGATTCTATTACTCGCTTGTTGTGGAAAATGAGCTTGCATCAAAAGATTTGTGGTAGTTGGTTCAGCAGTTTTACAAACATGTTCTTTTTATCGCAAAAAAATATTTCATCTGCGATGTAAAAAGTAACAGCAAGGTTGAATAGAGTGGATTAAGCGTGCACTTACTTGTCGTTTGGTGAAGGTAGGATATCCATAGAAATCATCATCAATTGAAAGCAAGCAGGATTTTCTCTTTGCAACGTTTTTAACCAATTTTCTGCCTCAGTCTCTTTTAATGTGTCTAAGTGTTTTGCAATCGCTTCCCAATCGTTCATAAACTGCTCATCTTTTAGAAATTCTTTATACAGCCAGCTTTCTTGATCTGAAAAAAGTGTATTCTGTATGTAGTTATACAGTTGCTGCTCATCTCTAAAAGTGACTTGAGCTAGATGCCCTTTGAGTGCTTCACCAAAGGTTTGACCCTTGGTATTTTGAACTTGACAAATTGTATTCAGGGATAAGTCTCTTGATTGTTTTACCTTGACTTCTTTGACCACTTGTGTGCTTTTGCAACTAAATACAAACAACAAAAAACTTAATAATATCAGCCGCATGCTACTAGATTTTAAATGCGTTAATCTCTAGTCGAACGTATAAAAAGTAAGGCACTATATATTTTGCTAGCAGGGCTAATATAGTCAAATCTTACCTAAATAGATGTAGCTGTACTTTTTTATTAAAGCAATTAAATACTAAAGGTTGTATTAAATGGTAAGTCCAAGGGATTGGTCCAGCAAAATTTTAATCAAAGGCAAACAGATTTGAATCCCTCCAAAAATCGTGTACAATTTTGCTATAGTTAGTAGCTTACTATTTTTGGCTTGACGATTTTATCAAAGCACATGTACCTTTCAGTTTTAGATCATCTGAGTTTACTATTTAGAAATTTCAAGCAAATACTATCATTTAGATTTCCACTTCTGATAAGTGGGGTGAAAAGAAAACTCGGCAAGGCATAGTAGTCTTTAATTCTCGTATTAATGGATAAGAGGTAGAGAGAACAAGAAATAAACTCTTATAGCCTCATTACTTTTTTGTTAAAAAGTACTTAAAATTGGATAAGGAGGGAAAAAGTCTATGCATTTTATTGTCAGATAGATAAAGAAAATCGTCGGATAGACTCATGACAGCAGAACCCGAATTATTAATACAAGCTCGCACAGGAGATCAACTGGCTTTTCGAAAGCTGGTGGAGAAGCATGAACAGCAGGTGCGTGCTACGGTATTGGGTATGTTGGGCGATTGCCCGGAGGCGATGGATGTGGCGCAGGAGGTTTTTATTCGCTTTTATAAGTCGATGGCACAGTTTAAAGGAGATTCTAGTTTAGGAACTTACTTGACCAGAATTGCGATTAATTTATCATTGAATGAATTGAAGAAAAGAAAAAGAACCACTTGGTTAACTTTTTTCAAAGGAAATGAGGAAAAAGAAATTCAGATAGAAGATACCCACTCGAATCCTGATCGAAGCGATACTAGAGAAATGGTGAATAAAGCCTTGCAATTGTTAGAACCAGATTTCAGAACCGTTGTCGTATTAAGAATGATTGATGGATACTCGGTAAAAGAGACGGCCGTAATGTTAAATTTGCCGGAAGGCACTGTAGCATCACGACTAGCAAGAGGACAGAAGAAATTGAAGCAGATTTTAGAAAAATGGATGTAGAAAAGAAAAAACAGAGGTATGAAGCAAGAATGGCTTGATTTATTGATCTATTCTATGGATCATCCGCTCACTCCAGAAGAACAAAAAACTTTGGATGAGGCACTATCTCTTTCTGATGCTTTAAAGAAGGAGCAAGAACAGCTATTGGCTGTGCGTAACTTGCTTTTGCAAAATACGCCTCCAGCCTCACCTATATTTGTGGAAAACGTGATTGCAAAATTGGCTCGCCCACAACAACCGAAGTTGACGACGATCATAGTGGATTTATATCCGCAAATTGCGGCTGCGTGTGTACTTTTTATAGCAGTAGCTTTATCCGCTATTTACGTTTCGGAAGGTAGTTTAACTTATGATGCATTGGTAGGCGTGAACGAATTGAGTTTTGGTGATGCCAATACATTGATTGATTATTAAAGATTAGAGAGCAGACATGAGAACTTTTAAAATCATATTAGCAATTAGTGGACTGATCGGTATAGGTTTTGTAGCTGGTTTTATGACACAGCGTTATGCTTTTAAAGAGCGAATGGAGAAGGCTAAAGACTATGGTAGAGGACGTGGTTTAGGAAAATTTATTCTAGAAAAAATCGAAGCCACACCAGAACAAAAGGAACAATTAGCTCCAATAATGCAGCCCTATACCTTACGTTTACGCGAAAGCGTGAAAAGCTTTAAAAAAGAGCATACTGCTATAAGAGATAGCATGTATTCGGATATGAAGCCTTACTTAACGGCAGAGCAATTTCAAACGCTATCAGAGCTAAAAAAGAAATTTACACGAAAGCGAAGAAAAAGGAAAGGTATGCGGGAAAGAAATCACAATTAGTATGGTCTAATAGAAAATATAAATTTTCACTTAATACACTGTAATAAAAATATAATCTTACAAAAGGACATCAGTCCTTCAACCTAAAAAAAATCAAACAATGAATCAGTTAAAATTTGCAGTAATGGCAATGGCTGTAATGCTATTGTCTCTAACCGCTAATGCCCAAAGAAAGGGGGGCAAAAAGGATATTGCGATGATGGAGAAGTTCAAATCTGAACTACAACTCACTGCAGAACAAGAGCAACAATTGGAAGAGCTTAGCATCGCTTTCGAAAAAGAGGTGGCAGAGTGGCGCAACAAAGATTTTGATAGTAGAGAAGCACTCATCGAAGCAAAAAAAGGCATGATGCAAGAATACAAAGCAGAGTGGCGTAACATTCTCACTGAAGAGCAAAATGCCCTTTTAGAACAAAAGATGAAAGAGCGCAAAAAGAAAGGCAGAAAACACTTCATGAGCGAAGAAGCAAAGAAAGAAATTGGTTTTTATAAAGAGCAAAATATCGAACCGGTGATGAAAGCACTACGTGCAAAACTAGAGGGAGAACTGTCGGCTGAAGATAGAGCTAGTATTGCTGAGCTACGAACTGCTTTCCAAGCACAGAAGGAAAAAATGAAAGCATTAAAGCAACAGAAAGGGGAGCGTAAAATGAAAAAAGAGGCTTTCATGGAATTGAAAAAAGGCATGAAAACACAACACGAACAATTAAAAGCATTAACTGAAAAGTACGATCAGGAGATAAGCGATTTATTTGCCGAAATAGAGGAGGATGCTCAAAAATGGAAAGAAGATATTCATGCTATCGCGAAGAAATATCGTGATCATATGAAGGGGAAGGAGATAGAGGGAGAGCGTGTGAGAGGAAGAAAGGGGGAGCCTAAGCATGGACGTAGAGGACATGGTAAAAAAGGGCATAGAGGGTTTGGTAAGAATATGAAAAAAGGCCATTTCTTATTAATGGATCCAACAGATAGTACAGCGGAAGCAGAAGCTTTATTGACATCTGCAGATATGGAGGTTTATCCTAATCCGACTAATTCCTATACCACACTTACTTACACCGTAAATGTACCAGGCAACTA
Organism: Saprospiraceae bacterium; assembly: GCA_022448955.1. Lineage (GTDB taxonomy): Bacteria > Bacteroidota > Bacteroidia > Chitinophagales > Saprospiraceae > JALEHC01. Next base: position 9,789 of record JAKVCU010000097.1, on the reverse strand, counting down.
TCGTGTAGAGTTAAGAGACGAAAGAGGAAATGTACTTAAAGTCTTGGCAGATGGTCCCAAAGAAACTGGCGAATATACAGAAGAAATTGATTTGAGTACGGTAGACGGCGGCCTATACTATATTGCTATCTCGAATGAAGCATCATTAATTTCTAAGAAATTGATTGTTACTAGGGGATAAACAGCATATAAATTAGTTATACTAATACTAGGATCTGATTGATTTGCAATTACAACATAGTTCAAGATAACAGGTCAATCGGTCCTATTTTCTGTACCTCATTAGGTAGTAAATTGGGTAATTTGTTGCAAATAATTCCTATCTAAGTTGAGCTAATCTATTCTTTTGGATAACAAGTACTTAAAGCATAAGAGCGGGAAAGGAAAGGCAAATTAGGCGGGGGTGGGTGCCAGATGAGAGTCCTAGCATTTAATTTGCCAAGATTTTTGGGTTCTTTTTATCGAATGAAAAAGAACTGCGCCGCAGGCAATATAAAGAGATATCTAATTAAAAACAATCAATAATAATAAACTGGCAACAACCAAGATACTAGAGAATATATATGTATAATAGTTAGTTTAAACCAACATATAAAAAAACAGGGTATCCACCTAGGCGGATCCCTGTTTTTCATTATATACTCAGCAAAATAATTTTATACAATAGAGAACTGCATAAGCAGTCCTATTCATCTGACCTATTTTACACCTCTAACAAGTAGAGCGATGTCGTTTTTCAACACCTCGATAAAGCCACCACCAATTTGATAGGTGATTTTTTTACCAGATTCACTACCTGTTTTGATTGCACCAGATTCTTCATCATAAAAGCGGTGTTCGCCATCAGCAGTTACGATTTCAACAACGCCTTCTTCTAGGGAAGAAACCACAGGTGCGTGATTTTTAAGAACTTGGAATTGACCTAGGACACCTGGCACTTTCACAGAAGTGATATTACCTTGAAATACTTCTTTGTCTGGCGTCAATACACTGATCTTCATCATAACGAAAAATTTTATAAGGAAGGTGAAGCCATAACCTCACCTACTTGTTTTCTTATTTTTTAAACAGCCTCAGCTAACATCTTCTTACCTGCTTCGATTACATCTTCGATGTTACCTTTCAAGTTAAATGCTGCTTCTGGATATTCATCCACCTCACCATTCAAGATCATCTTGAATCCACGGATCGTTTCATCGATAGGTACTAATACCCCTTCGATACCTGTAAACTGAGTGGCTACGTGGAATGGCTGAGATAAGAAACGCTGAACACGACGAGCACGGTGTACAACCTGCTTATCTTCGTCAGATAATTCTTCCATACCGAGAATCGCGATAATATCTTGCAATTCTTTGTAACGCTGAAGAATGTTGATTACTGCCTGAGCCGTATCATAGTGTTCATCACCTACGATTGCTGGTTCCAAGATACGAGAAGTCGAATCTAATGGATCAATCGCTGGGTAAATACCCTGTGCTGCTAATTTACGAGACAATACCGTTGTTGCATCCAAGTGAGCGAATGTTGTCGCTGGTGCAGGGTCTGTTAAGTCATCCGCAGGTACATAAACCGCCTGTACAGAAGTAATAGATCCACGCTTAGTAGATGTAATACGCTCCTGCATCAGACCCATTTCTGTTGCCAATGTTGGCTGATAACCTACCGCTGAAGGCATACGACCTAGAAGTGCTGATACCTCAGAACCTGCCTGCGTGAAACGGAAGATGTTATCGATAAAGAATAGGATATCACGACCACCTGTTGGATCATTTAAGTCACCATCACGGTAGTATTCTGCAATGGTCAAACCAGAAAGTGCCACACGTGCACGTGCTCCTGGAGGCTCGTTCATCTGACCGAATACCAATGTAGCTTTAGAATTTTTTAATGCATTCATATCTACTTTAGAAAGGTCCCATCCGCCTTCTTCCATAGAATGCATGAAATCTTTACCGTAAGTGATTACGTCTGCTTCTAAGAATTCACGAAGCAAATCGTTTCCTTCACGCGTACGCTCACCAACACCTGCGAATACAGAGATACCTTCGTATGCTTTCGCAATGTTGTTTACCAACTCCTGAATCAATACGGTTTTACCTACACCAGCACCACCAAACAAACCAATTTTACCACCCTTCATGTAAGGCTCGATCAAATCGATTACTTTGATACCTGTAAATAATACTTCTTTCTCTACTGATAGCTCTTCATAAGTAGGTGGCTTACGGTGGATTGGATATGCATTGTCACCTTTTGGTACAGCGCCGATACCATCAATTGCCTCTCCTACTACGTTGAAAAGACGACCTTTGATCATCTCACCAACTGGCATAGCGATTGGACGACCAGTGTCTTCTACTTCAGTTCCACGAGTCAACCCGTCAGTAGAGTCCATTGCAATTGCGCGCACGCTGTCTTCACCAAGGTGCTGTTGTACCTCTAGAATTAGTGATTCACCATTTGGGCGTTTTACTTCAAGAGCGTTAAAGATTTCAGGAAGCTTTGAGCCTTCTCCTGAGAAGCTTACATCAAGTACAGGTCCGATAATCTGTTTAACACGACCGATATTTGCCATAGCAAAAATATATTTGTGTGATGGAAAATAGGTTCTTAAAAATCGCTGCAAATATATGCTTTTGTATTGAGAATCAAAAAGAAAAAGAAGAATGTACGATCAGATTATTGTCAAAAGGAACAAACAACAACCTTCTATCTATCAAGCAATTAGTAGTGATCAATACAATCCTTAGAATGTTAATTGGCCAGTACCTTGCTGTTCAAAATGTTATTTTGCAATCTGCTTTTTCTTCCATTCTAAATACGAACAATATTTTTTTTCATTCCATTGATTTAAAAGCACTTAGATCATTACTTTTTTATAGGTTTGTGCATATTTTTTTGGGGAAAACACATTTTTCGTTTATGCAGATTTCCATTTTGATGCCGGTTTTTAATGCCGAAAATTACTTGACCGAGTGTCTCGACTCTATCCTTGCTCAAAGCATAAATAATTGGGAATTAATTGCCGTTAATGATTTTTCCACTGATCAAAGTGGAGTCATTCTTCAGGCTTTCGCCAAAAAAGATAATCGCATTAAAGTCATTCATAATCAAGAAAAAGGAATTATTCCTGCACTTCGTCTGGCTTTCGCCAAATCCACAGGTCAACTCATTACTCGTATGGATGCGGATGATAAAATGCATCCACAAAAACTTCAACTACTTCAACAAAAATTATTGGAGCATGGCCCTGGGCATTTAGCGACAGCTTATGTCACTTACTTCTCTGCCAAATCCTTAGGCGGTGGCTATCAACGTTATGAGCAATGGCTAAATGCACTTACAGAGGGCGCGACAAACTATGCTGATATTTACCGGGAGTGTGTGATTCCTTCACCTTGTTGGATGTGTTACCGGGAAGATTTAGAGCAATGTGGTGCGTTTGAACCAGATGTTTACCCAGAGGATTATGATCTTTGTTTCCGCTTCTACAAAGAAAATCTAAAAGTGCTGGGCGTTAAACAACAGCTACATTATTGGAGAGACTATCCAGAACGCACCTCTCGCAACGACGAGCATTATGCAGATGCCCTCTACCTCCATCTAAAGCTCCATTGGTTTTTACAATTAGATTATCATCAAGATCAGCCGCTATTTGTATGGGGAGCAGGAAAAAAAGGTAAAGCTATTGCAAAGCACCTAAGCAAAGAGGAAGTACCTTTCCACTGGATTTGTAATCAACCTTCTAAATGGGGACATAATATCTATGGTACAGTTCTACAACCCATTTCCGCCCTAGCGGAAATCTCTAACGTTCAGATTATCATTGCTGTGGCTAATCCTGATGATCAAAAGGAAATCAAACAATATTTAAAAGCTGATCCATTTGAGGATACCAAACATTGGTTCTTCTGTTAAGTCAACAAACGTTCTACACCAAGTCCATTTCCGCCTGCCAATCTCATATAACCATCCTCCAAAATAAAACCAGCCTGTACTATATCCCTTGCTAGGTCCAAACTTCCGTCTAAATCAATGTAATGTGTTGCGCTAGACGCAAATGCGGCATGCAGGGCAGCCGTAATACTCACAATACTCTCATCCATACATCCCCACATCAGTTGAATATTACTATGCTCCGCAATTTTTGAAATCTGTGAAGCCGCAAAAATTCCACCACACTTCATCAATTTAATATTGTAGATGCCATAAGGTTGAGGTGAAACAGCCATTTTGATGGCATCGGCAGGCGAATGCAAATCTTCATCCGCACAACAAAGCTGCTTTACAGACCTCGGCAAGGTCTTCATTTCTTCCAAATGATCCGCAGGCATGGGTTGCTCCATAAATTCCATATCTAAGGATTCCACCGCTTTAACAAATTGTAGCAACTGAGCCCTGTCATACCCTTGATTAGCATCCACCCGAATTTTTATTGCTCTACCTACTAAGGCCCTTATCTTCGAGAAAATCTCAATATCCTTTTCTACTTCATTCCCCGTTTTTAACTTGATAATCTTAAAGCCTCTTTCCACATATTCTTTAGCTTCCGCCAAACTTTCCTCCACCGACTTAATTCCAATCGTTATACTCGTAGGCAAACCATCATGTACTTTTCCAAGAAAATGTGCAATAGGTACTTTCAAGAGCTGCCCCAAAGCATCATACAAAGCAATATCTACCGCTGCCAAAGCAGCTGGTCTTTTATCAAAATGAAGCGTAAGTCGATCCAATAATTCATAAAAATGAGCAATGGACCGACCTTTTAATAGACCTTCTAAATCAGATTGAAGTATTTGAAGACTTTCGTCAAATAACTCCCCTGTCACAAAATCAGCAGGTGAACCTGCACCAATTCCCATCATTCCATTTTCTAATCTCACTTCTACAAAGAAATTTCGAACCCTATCTATGGTTTCATAAGCAATGGTATATGGTCGAGTTAATTCTAGGTTTTCTTGCCAAACACGAACGTTTACTATTTTCATAAAATTTGCTTTTATCTGTTCCTCAGTGTAACCTTCTAACAAGGGAAAATAAATATAAGAAATCACTAATTTCAATAAATTGAAAACTTCATGAGGAATAAACAAACTATGGAGTCCATGAAAAACTTTATCAAGTAGTGTTTTTCCATCATAACTCTATAACAACCCAGATTTTGTCGAGAACAAAGTCTTTTCCATATTAATTTCCATATCTTATTAAATATTCTAAAACTATAAACCTGTAAGCTATGGCTAGTTATATCTATGAAAATCAAAATACCAAGTCGTTTTATAATATGGCTTGGATTGCTTTTGGTATTTCTTTTATTGGAATGATAGTCGGGCTAATTTATTTACCCACGGATTTTGCAATGAAAGGATTTCTTGCCATGACCTACCTTTTTAGTATTACCGCCTGTTTTACAGTCGCAAAAGTGGTTAGAGACAAACATGAGTCAGACCGATTCATCAATAAGGTGGAAAACGCCAAAACAGAAAAGTTCTTAAATGAAAATACCTCTGTTTTGACCAACTAACAGGCGGTTTAAGACTAAAAACGCAGAACGCTTTCAGTAACATAATATACCGAACTTATTATCCTTTACCATTGGTAAAGATGATATTGCTATAGAAAAATTAAACGATATCCCTTTAAGACTTTTTCCGTTTCTAGAGGATTTTTAGTGATGCCTAATAAAAAGCCTCCTCCCCCAGCACCGCATAGCTTAATCTTAAAAACATTACTTCCTAAACCATTCAACCATGCTTGTACACAATCTGGTGGAATCATTTCTTGGAAATACTTAAACTGATAGTGGCTGATAAAATGAAAATTCTCAAAAATGTTATCCATTTGACCCTTTAGAAAAGCTTCTATAATTTCTTCAACTTGAGGAATATATTCAGACATCAAGCGATCTCTGTAAATGATATTTTCGCATTTTTCAAGAAAAATTTTGACTAAGGGCCCAGTAGAACGCATGATATCGGTATCCAATAAAAAGAATTGATATCCCGCCTCCGTAATATGCTCCTTTGGAAAAGAAAGCGTCTGAATCCCTTTTTCGGGATCAATGAGTATCGTTTTGTCCAAATAACAAATCAAAGGATCCGTACCAGAACTAGAACCATGGTAAAATTGCTCCATATTAGCCAGCGTTCCTTTTAATTCGGGGAAACGCTCTGGTTGTTGCAGTGTAATGGGATCAACCGCATATTTGTCATATACAGCTGCACATAAGGCACCAGAACTACCAACGCCATATCCAGCTGGTATATTTGAAGAAAAATACATTCCTTTGTGAATATCCTCCTCTAACTTCCCTATGTTAAGGATACCTTCTAGCTCTTTTTTTACTTTCATCGCCTCTATAAAATCTGGCAGGTTACGCTGCTGTGCAAATGCCTCCTCCTTACTTTTTGCTTGCTTCCAGTATCCTTTAAACTTACTCAACGGTGCCGCTAAAGCCCTAGAACCATTAATGATACTGTACTCACCAAACAATAGCAATTTTGAAAAGTAATACTTCATACTTTTTAGTTGTTGGTTCATAGTCGATGGTTGTTCGTTAATGGGGTTTAGTTGAAAAACAAACCAATAACAATTAACTAGCAACTAACAAACAAAATGGTGCAAATCATTTCATGTAGATGAGTTGTTTTCGAAAGTTATGGGGATGGGGGTTATTTTTTCTTAATTAACATATCACTGTAAGAGTGATCGATCAAGTCTTCTTTTTTTATATCCAGTAAATGTAAAAATTCTTGGCATTGTTTGTTTAATTTTTCTTCACCAAAGCTACCATCTTTATCAATCGCCTCTATTTCAACAAAAGAGCCCAAACCTTCGACTTCGTCAACATGAAATTTTACATTTTCAATAAAGTAAATTGCTCTCTTTTTATCTACAACAGTCAAGATCCCATTTGCCGCTTCCAGAACCTGCTTTAAACCTTGATCTGCTTTAAATTGATAAAGCAATACTTCTGATTTTTTGGGACCACTCTGATTTGGTCGAAGATAATGAATCAAAGCATTTTCAATTAAGCCTTCTCGCATCTTTAACCTTCCATTCGGAGCATTATAATAGGTGTCTACCTGATGATCAACACCCAAGAAATCAGCACCTTTCTTCCTTAGTATCTCATGTATCTGATCTGGATGTTTACACTTCGCCTTAATTTCAATGTTTAAGTGCTTCATATTGATCTGTTTATAAATTCGATTAGATGCTTTGCTAGATCTGACCCTTTGTCTTCTTGTAAAAAGTGAGCGGCTCCCTCAATAATTTTATGAGCTTGACCTTTGGCACCAGGAATTTGCTCTATGAAGTATTTTTCTAAACCTTTCATAATTGGATCGCTGTCGCTAAATAAGGTCAAGAAAGGCTTTTCCCACTGCTGTAATACCTTCCAAGCTGCTTTGTTATTTTGGGCTTCTGGATCATCTGCTTCAATAGGTACTAATGCTGGGAATATTCTTGCACCTGCCTTATATGATTCATCGGGAAATGGCGCTTCATATGCAGCCATAACCTCAGGACTTAGATCCGTACTGGTGGCCATTTGCAGCACTTTTCCAACAGGAAACTCAGGTATCGTCTGCGAAAATGATCGCCACTGTAAAAAGGCTTTATTCGGTTTTGCACTAGCTGTCGGCAAAAACGTATTTGCAGTAGTTATCGTGCTAAATCTTTCTGGCTGAGCTGTCGCTAAACGCAAACCTAACAAACCTCCCCAATCCTGACAAAACAGATGAATATCTTTTAAATCTAGATGATTTAAGCATTGTTCCAACCAATTGAGATGTTTCTCGTAAGAGTAATCTGAAGTTTGCGTTGGTTTATCAGATTTTCCAAAACCGATCAAATCTGGCGCAACTGCTCGGAAACCTGCCTCTACCAGAGGGGGAATCATCTTACGATACAAAAAAGACCAACTTGGCTCTCCGTGTAATAACAAAATAACTGGACCACTTGATGGACCTTCATCCAAGAAATGCATGCGCATTCCATCTTTCAGCTGCAAGTATTTAGCTGTAAACGGATAGTCCGGTAAGTTTTCAAAACGTTCATCTGGTGTTCTTACAAATTCCATGGTTTATTATTTTGCGTAAAGCAGAAAAATGGCAGGGCGTTTGTGCAAATCAGGCACCTTTATTTTTCCCCAGTCTGCTATCTTATGTGTTCGAATGTATTCATTGGGTGTCGTTAAATCTGCAGCTATGCAAAAACGTGTGTGCGGAGATAGGTGCCGTACAGCTTGCTCCATTAAGCCCATATTTCGGTAAGGGGTCTCTATAAAAATCTGTGTTTGACCATATTTGATAGACAGCTGTTCCAGCTTTTTTAATTCTTTTACGAGTTCTGGCTTTTTTGGAGATAAATAACCATGAAAAACAAAATTTTGGCCATTCAGGCCAGAAGCCATTAATGCCAATAATATGGACGACGGCCCGACCAGTGGTACTACTTCAATACCCTTCTGGTGTGCAAGGGCTACGATTTGAGCTCCAGGATCAGCTACTCCTGGGCATCCTGCTTCGGAGAGTAACCCGATATCATGGCCTTCTAAAGCAGGATGTATAAAAGTAGGGATTTCGCCTTGTTCTGTTCTCTTATTAATCTCAAAAAAATGTAATTCGCTGAAAGCTTTTTTAGGAGCGGTTGTCTTGATATAAGCTCTTGCTGTTTTGGCTCTTTCTGCAATGAAATAATCCAAACGATGCAAAATATCTACCACATAAGGCGGAATCGTATGCCCGGCATTTTCTCCTAATGGGACGGGAATGAGATATAGTTTTCCTTTTTTACTCATTATACGAATGTAAGTAATTTTTTTCCGTTATATGGACTAGTTTTCATTTAAAGTAATCTCGAAATATGCTTTTAGCAAGTAAAAATAGTACTCATCGTTTTCCACGACGATTTCATATGTTTCTTGACTCTTCGTAATTTTAAATGTTTTTTCAGCTAGGGTAATTCTTCCTTCTTTGGTAGGAATAGTGTTCATTTTCCTTTTACCACAAAATGAGAACTTGGAAAGATTTGTTGATAATGGCACATGGGGATAAACCCATAGGCCCGTCGTTCTGTTTTGGTAAAAATATAACTAAATTTTCAAGAGTGATCAGTCTGTAAAGTCATGACACCAGTATATCCTTCATGGTAGTGAGTATACTTGAACTGATGCCTACCATCAGACTGAATGTTGTCTAGTTCTAGTTTTAAAGGGACAAAGGAAAAACGGCCAAAACCAACATCGGTGAGCTATTTTTCACCATTTATAGTGACTAGTAATGTCATGTGGTCATACTCTAGTGGTTTTTCTTTCATGTCTCCTTCAACAATGGCGGAAAGGCGCTTTACAGAAAAGCCTAATGTTCAAGCAAATGATAAAACAATCCGTTCCACTCATAACAAAAACCTCCTCTTCGATGAAGTACTACTTTTTCAAAGATGCGCTCGTAGTCAATAATAATCCTCTTATTCACATGAATGTCTAAGTTTTCAAAGGGGATAGCAAATAAATGCCTTCTCTGAAGTAGCTTCAAATTAGTAAGGGAAACATCTGGGAACTCCTCCAATCCTATGCGGTTTAGATCCTTTTGAAAATTCATGTTCGTCGGGAAATTTTGGTGAAATTTAAGAAGTTCCTATGTAAAACAAGGACGTTTATCCAAAATCAAAAGCACCTCCTCTATATAAGTGTAACTTGCAGACCTAAGTAGTTAGGCTAAAAAATTGGTACAATAAAATTTTAGCGTCCCTTCAAAAACCATGCGTAACTTTCCTATCGTC
>JAKVCU010000096.1 GCA_022448955.1 Saprospiraceae bacterium | reverse complement strand
ATCGTCAGTTACTTACGATTTTTGAGCTGACGCCGTGCCTGCCGGCTGGCAGGAATTTATTATACAAGCAATTTTGACTAGCCGCTTCAGTAACTACTCGAAAGAGAAGTTGAGCATAGCATTTGAGCTGATTCAAAGTATTTATGCTGCTCCCTTTTGGGCAAACCAACTGTAGTGATCAGCGCTAGGTGATCACTCCTTCCAGATTCTACCTTCATGATTGATATACCAGCGTTTAGCTGGATCTAAACTAGCAGCTGAAATTTCAAATAAATGGGTGGTACATTCTATTGTTGGCTGAAGGTAGTATCCCTTAATTTCTACTTTTGGAATCCGAAAAGGCTGCGTACCATTGGCATAATGCCCGTACTCTTCTTTGTGTTTTCTTTGTTGAAAATAGAGTTGCCACAATGCCCATTTAATGGCTTCTTCCGGATTTGGCATAAAGGTATCTTCTCCTTTTCCTACTTTTTTGTCAGAAAATTGAACATAACCCCAAGTTTCTGTTTGATGCATATCTACTCTGCCAGAAGGTGACCATACCCAATTTTCTTGTGGCCATTTTTGTTCTTCGCCCGTTTCTGCGTTTGGCTTTTTTACATATTCCCCGTCTTTTATATCCATCCACCAATCTACTCTTGAGAAATTGACTCGCCATTGTTCGCCTGCAAGCGGCATTCTGCCTTCTTTTGCAAACCAGCGCAGTACTTCCCAAGGCATGGCCACTTCTACGGACCAAAACTGATCAGTATCAGAAGGGTCATTTAAAGTGCCTTCCACATAAACCCCTGACTGAATGCCTTTAATATCCCATTCCATGATATATTTATGCCGCTCATCTACTCGATATGGTCGCAACATGAAGAGATCCCAAATTGCATTGTGTGCATTCATCTCAAACTCGTAATAATACTCTCCATCTGCATCAGGATCAATAAAGATTTCAAAATCATCATTGTGATACATGATAGCATCTCGTTCGGTTAATGTAGCCCATATATGAGGTTCTTCTAAGACTGCTGCGAAGTAAAAATACTCTTCATCCCAAAGCATTTTTGCGCGGGTGCGATGAGCGGGGCTTGGTTTTAAATCACCTTCGATATCTACAAAATCGCTTGTCCATTTGGCTTTCGCCCAATCCGACTCATCCAGTTTACCATCAATCTTAATGGATTGATTGGTTTTATACGCTACATATTCTTTAGTTTCAAAAGGAATCGGATGCTGATAGTCTATATTTTGCGCCAAGCAAAAAAGAGGAAGGAATAAGAAGAAAGAAATAGATAATCTGATCATACTTACATTATTGGGCTAAATAAAAATGAGTAAATATCAATCTTGAGGCCTATTTAAGATTTTAATATAATAGGATGCATAACTTTCAACCATGCTTGTGCCATGAGGTAATTTCCTGCCAAAGATGGATGTACCCCATCAGAGCACCAATATTCTACATCGGCTTCTAATAAAGCTTGATCAAAAATGGATTGTAATGGAATAAAATGTGCTTGGTAATCGGAAGCCACTTTCTTAGCCGCCTCTTGATAAGCAGCGAAAGCAGGGAACCAATCTTTTTCTGTAATAGCTGTACCACCTTTTACGACAAAAGGCTCTGCAATAATGAGTTGAACATTTGGAAGATTTTCCTTTGTACGATCAAGTAGTTTCCTAAAATCGCCTTCGTAGGTTGATACAGTACCTTTATAATTATGACTTAAAGTATGCCAAAAGTCATTTACCCCGATCAGAATACTGAGCACATCTGGCTGTAACTGTAGGCAATCGTCCTGCCAACGTTTAGCCAGCTGATGGACTTTATCGCCTCCGACACCACGATTATAACAACGAATATTTCGATTTGGGTATTGACCAAGCAATTCACTTACTGCCTGATGAACATAACCTAAACCCATGCCTGGGGCATCATTTGGATAATAAAATTCTCTTCTTCGCCACGCATCGGTAATCGAATCACCTTGAAAAAGTATAGTAAAACTATCTTCCTCGGAAGAGAAAGAAGGAGCAGATTTTTCCGCAAAGGAAGGCAAAGAAATACCTGTTAAAGCACTTAGACTAGCAAAGCGCAGAAAATTTCGTCGGTTTGTGTTTTGCATAAGTATATTTTTCGTTTAAGTACATTACTGTGCTTATGTATTCCGCAAAAAATTACTTTTCAATTTCTATAAGGTCTTTTCTTAGTATCGCCTACTTTAAATGTACCGTTTGGCACTACTAAGAAAAGACGAAATCGAAAAGTTAATTTTTTTGCTTTACTAAACGAAAAATACAAAACTCCTACCAATTATCGCCATCAATCAAATCACCAAGTCCACCAAGAATACTTCCTTCACCTTTATTATTGTTACCATATGCACGTGAAGCAGCCACGACGCGATCCGCCAACCGACTAAACGGTAAAGATTGAATCCAGACAGTACCTGGGCCTTCTAAACGTGCATAAAATAAACCTTCGCCACCAAACAACATATTTTTGACACCCTTTATCATTTCGATATCATAATCAACATCTCTTGTGAAACCGACTAAACAACCGGTATCTACTCGAAGTACTTCTCCTATTTGAAGTTCCTTTTTAATAATAGTTCCTCCAGCATGCAAAAAGGCCAAACCATCGCCTTCGATTTTTTGCATGATGAAACCTTCGCCACCAAAGAATCCTCGCCCAAGGCGTTTAGAAAATTCAATACCAACAGAGACTCCTTTTGCCGCACAAAGAAAAGCATCTTTCTGACAAATAATCTTGTTTTCCATCTCCTGCAAGTCAATTGGGATAATTCTTCCAGGGTAAGGAGATGCAAAAGATACTTTCCGCTTTCCCTGACCTCCATGTGTAAAGGCCGTCATAAACAAACTCTCGCCTGTCAGTAGGCGTTTACCTGCCGACATGACTTTCCCCCAAATACCTTTTGACGACTGTTGGCTGCCATCGCCAAAAATAGTCTTCAACTCAATATCTTGATCCATCATCATGAAACTACCGGATTCGGCAATAACCGTTTCATAAGGATCTAATTCAATTTCAACGAATTGCATTTCTTCACCAAAAATCTCGTAATCGATTTCGTGTGCGTTCATTATTATATTTAAACTTTTTAATGATTTGATAACGGAAAAGAAGAAACGATTTCTCTTACAAATTAGGAAGATTTATAGACGAGTGGGATTTATTTTTATACATCTATACTTGGAAAGTAGTTTTTCCCAAAAAAAGAGATATTCATACCAAAAAAAGGGTAAATCATACCAAAAAACGAAAATTAAAAGCTAGTTGCAGCTTTTCGAATATCTTTAAAAAGTCAAACAAATAAACACAAAAGAAAATATTCAACAAGGGTGAATTAACATAGATTTTACAAGTGGTTAAGTTTAGGTCATGATTATTGAGAAGTTGGCTAGATGCCAACTTTTTTTTTGTTCTATATCATAATACTTTTTTCAATCGATCCCTTAGTGCCATCATCTCGTCTCTATACTGAGCTGCTGAAATAAAATCCAAATCTTTTGCAGCCTTCCTCATTTTCTTTTCTGTATTTGCGATCATCTTCTCTATCTGATCTTTATTCATATAGTCGAGTACTGGATCGGCTGCCAAGCTTGCTTGTTCTGGCTCGATATAAGCATCCTTCTGAACGCCTCTAATATCTAAAATAGACTTTTGTGCGAGGATCTCTTCTTTTGATTTTCTCACTGTCTTTGGTGTGATACCATGCCTTTCATTATATTCCATCTGGACAGTACGGCGCCGATTTGTTTCATCAATGGTCATTTGCATGGAATCTGTAATTTTATCTGCATAAAATAATACCAGTCCATTGGAATTCCGTGCTGCACGACCCGCCGTTTGCGTAAGCGAACGCGTATTTCTTAAAAAGCCTTCTTTGTCGGCATCCAAAATGGCTACCAAAGATACTTCTGGTAAATCCAGACCCTCTCTCAGCAAGTTGACTCCGACCAGCACATCAAATTCACCCAAGCGCAGATCACGAATAATTTCTACCCGTTCCATAGTATCTACTTCTGAGTGGATATATCGGACTTTAATTTGAAGTTTTGTTAAATATTTAGTCAATTCCTCTGCCATACGTTTGGTAAGCGTAGTTACCAAAACGCGCTCCTCGCGTTTAATACGTTCATCAATTTCTTCTAATAAATCATCAATTTGGTTCAGGCTTGGGCGTACCTCAATTGGTGGATCTAACAAACCCGTAGGTCGAATCAACTGCTCTACAAACACCCCCCCTGTTTGCTCCAATTCATAATCACCAGGAGTTGCACTTACATGAACGACTTGATTGACCAGACCTTCAAACTCTGTAAAATTTAACGGCCGGTTATCCATTGCTGAAGGCAAGCGGAATCCATAACTAACCAAATTTGTTTTCCTTGCTCTATCTCCGCCATACATACCTCTTACCTGAGGGATCGTTACATGGCTTTCATCAATTACCATTAAATAATCATCCGGAAAATAGTCTAATAAACAGAATGGGCGGGTACCAGGTTTTCGACCATCAAAGAAGCGAGAGTAGTTTTCGACTCCATTACAGTAGCCTAGTTCTTTCATCATTTCGATATCAAAGGTAGTACGTTCTTTAATTCTTTGAGCCTCTATTAATCGCCTTTCTCTTTCGAAGTACTTTTCTTGTTCATGCAACTCATCTTGAATCTGGTTGATGATACCATGGATTCTATCTTTTGGTGCGATATATAAGTTAGCAGGAAAGATCGCTGCATTTTCCATGCTTTCGATTCGTTTGCCAGTTTCTATTTCGATGCGTTCAATCTCTTCGATTTCATCGCCAAAGAAAATCACTCGGTAACCATAATCAACATAAGGTAAATTGATGTCGACAGTATCTCCTTTTACACGAAAAGTGGCTCTCTTAAAATCTGTTTCTGTACGAGCATATAAGCTTCCTACTAGATCATATAAAAAAGAATTTCTAGAAATAGTTTGTCCTCTTTCTATCCGAATAATTCCTTGTTTGTAATCCTCTGGATTACCCATACCATAAATGCAGGAGACGGATGCTACAATGATAATATCTCTGCGCCCAGAGAGTAAATTTGAGGTTGCCCTTAAACGAAGTTTATCCACTTCTTCATTGATGGAGAGGTCCTTTTCAATATAGGTATCTGAAACCGATAGGTAGGCTTCTGGTTGATAGTAGTCATAATAAGAAACGAAGTACTCTACCGCATTATTAGGAAAAAACGACTTAAACTCTCCATACAATTGAGCAGTAAGTGTTTTATTATGGGTTAATACTAAGGTTGGCCGATTCAGCTTCGCAATCGTATTTGCAATTGTAAAAGTTTTACCAGAACCAGTCACCCCAAGAAGTACTTGAGATTTCTCGCCAGTTTCCACCCCTGCCACCAGTTGCTTGATGGCATTCGGCTGATCGCCTGTTGGTTTAAATGGAGATTCTAATTCAAAAGCCATACTGTTCTATATTTCTTGAACCCACAAAATACAACAGGACTTTCAATAGTATTTATTGAAAGTCCTGTTGTCCATCAAAAAAACGAATAAGATCCTAGATAGTTTTAAGTACCTCTTGAGAAATGAATAATATTTTAAAATTCAAAAAATTCTCTGTCCTTAGAAATTCAGCAACGCATCCTGAAAAAGTCATTTGACCAATTGTCATTTAAAAGCTTTGTGAACTACGACGTCCGATTGGATCATTGCCCCAGCTTGCTAAGCTATATCACAAATCCTTACCCAAAACCCTATCTTTGCTGGGAGGTAGGCTCAAATCGTTGATTCTTCCTTTAAAGAACATCTACACCTACTATAAATATTTGGTCAACTAAAAAACAAAAACACTACTAATGAAAATAGAATATGAAAATTATGAAATAGAGATAGTGGATGATAATTTTTATGTTGACAATACATCAAAGCATAACTACCAATCCAAATATTCCGGTGGACATAAAGTTAACGGAAGAAGCTATGCCATTAATAAAAGAGGAATAATCATCAAAGAACTGAATAATGAATCTGTATTTTCTAGTATCCTTTTATGTGAAAATGGTGGAAGAACAAAAATAAGCCTTGATCTCTTCAAAATTATCGAAGATGATTTATTAATCTGCATTGGAGATAAGATTTATTGCCTAAAAATTCCAAATCTTCAGATTAACTGGTTTAAAAGTTTACCACTTGGGACAAACTATTTAATCAATAGCTTTAAAGAAGATTATCTCGTCTTTGGAGAAATCGGCTTAGTACGAATAAATGAAGCAGGAGAGGAAATATGGCATTATAAAGGGGAAAATGGAATTTTCATCCCGGGTAATGGAAAATTAAAAATTAGTGACAGTGTCATTGAATTAATTGATGGAAATGATAAAAAATATATCATTGATGAATCTGGTAAAGAAATTATTTAAGCCTAGATGAATAGGAAGTTTATTCCCTTATTAAACCATCAAAGTAAAAGGTATTCTACATCAGGATACCTTTTATTTTTTAAAATATTTATGTAGTTAGATTAGAACCTGCCGGCCGGCAGGTAGGAATTGGTATAATAAAATTCAGCCATAGGCAGACAGGTTCTAGCGTCCCTTCAATATTCATGTAGAGACTGTTCAATAAATTCTGCAAGCTGAATCCTGAGTGAGCTACCCTCGGATTGAAGATACTAAATCAGATAGCTCATACATAAAATCGAACGACCATTTTGTGATTTGCTGTTATCCCGACGACTATTGTTGCAAGTATCTCATCAGTATGTACATGGTTATTATTTCTTTTTTGTAAATCGAATAATAGCAAGTTTCTATCCAAACCATTTTAAATCAAGTCAAATTTCTAATTTGCTATGAAGAAATACTTTATTATTCTCATGCTAGTTTTTTTGTTCTTTCAAATACATAGTCAAGACATTTACATTAGCTCAGACGATAATAAGCTTTATCAATTAGACTTAAACGCCTGTAGCGTTTTATTACTAACCGAAATTCAATCCGAAACTACCACAGATATCTCCTTTCACCCTGATGGTACTCTTTATGGAATAGACTATTCCGGCTCTTTATATACAATTGATTCGATAACGGGTGAAACAAATATAGTCCACCTCTTTGATTACAACGGAAGCGCAGAATACAACTCATTGACTATCGACAAAGAAGGACTAGTATATGTAGCCAACACCGGTGGGAATTTATATTCTTATGATCTAATCAATGACACTCAAGTTTACATTGGAAGTTTTGGTTATACCCCATCAGGTGATTTGATTTTTTATAAAGACAATCTGTATTTAGCGACTCGTACAAATAAAATTGTACAAATCAATTTAGATGATCCCCCTAATAGTGTAGTGATTATTGATCAAGATATTTCACAACTAATTTTTGGTCTTATTTCGTTTGCGGAAGATTGTACCGAAAAGACAAATTATGCGCTGTCTTCTAGTGATGATCCTTCTGAAATTTATGAAATTGACTTCAATACAAATTCCCTTAATTTTGTCTGCAAACTTGACATTATTGTATTTGGAGGTGCTAGTAACTTCGACTTTATTACTTCTGACCCACCACTGATAGAGGGGATTGACATTACTCCTCCTGAATGCGGTTTGAATAATGGTGCGCTCAACATTAACGCAAGTGGTGGTACAGGAGCCTTAGAGTATTCAATCGATGGAGTTAATTTCCAAATGAATAATAGTTTTGAAGACTTAGCCATAGGCAGCTATGTTGTTTCGGTAATCGATGAAGATGATTGCTTAGTCAGCAATATAATTCAAATCAATAATCTCACAGAAATTGTTGTTTCAAATATCATGATAAGCCCTACAGATTGTGGCGAAAATAATGGCAGTATCATACTTGAGATGGAAGAGCCTAATGATCTATTTCTATTTTCCATCAATGGTGAAGCATTTAGCTCAAACTTTTCATTTTATGATTTGCCTAGTGGAGAATACGAGATACGGATTCAGGATGAGTCTAATTGTCAATTGGATATTCAAATTAGTATCGATCAAAATGATTGTAACATTTATATTCCAAATGTATTTTCTCCAAATGATGATGGTTTCAACGATCTATTTCAGATTTACCCACACCCTAGCTTTAGAGGACAGTTCTCTTCCATTCGTATCTTTAATCGATGGGGTTCTTTAGTCTATAGTTTAGACAACTTTGAAGCCGAGGCGGTTGCTTGGGATGGGACTATGAAGGGAAGGCCACTACAGCCTGATGTATTTACCTATTTCATAGCTTATCTATCTGGAAGAGGGGAAAAGGTGGTATTGAAAGGAGATATAAGTCTGATTAGATAGGAAAAAAGAGCGATAAAGGAGCAAAATGACTCCTTTATCGCTCCAGTTGCTAAACTGTTGCAGCCTCTTTGGGAAGCCGTGTTCCTGCTAATTCTTTATTGACGAAGTACATGTCGATCAAGCCTTTATTTTTGGCATCGACCTTTCCTCTGTATTCGCATTCAAATTTGTATTTTACTAATCGGTAAGTAGATTCTGAAATATTTACTCTTCCGATTTCGCCTTTTGATTCCATTCTAGCAGCCACGTTTACCGTATCGCCCCAAATATCGTAAGCAAATTTTGTAGTTCCTACTACACCTGCTACTACAGGCCCTGTATGAATACCAATTCGTGCTTCAAAATATGGTTTTCCTTGGCGAATATTTTCTTGTTTCAATTCTTCTAATGCCTGCTGCATTTCCATGGAAGCGCGAATCAAATTAAATGGATAACGACTTTGCCCATTCAATCCACTTGCACACATATAGGCATCACCGATGGTTTTGATTTTCTCAATATCAGGATATTTCTGAATGATAAAATCAAACTTCTTAAAGCATTTATCTAATTCTTCTACCAATTGTTCTGGCGTTAATTGCTCTGCAATTTTGGTAAAGTTTTTAAAGTCAGAGAAGAATACGGTTACATTCTCCAGTTTTTTAGCCGTTGTACGGCCCTTGTGTTTTAATTCCTCTGCTATATTCTTTGGCAAGATATTCAGCAGTAGTTTTTCTGAGCGCTCTTGCTCCTCTTGTAAGGTGTGATTGGCTCGTTTTTTAGAAATATAGCGAGCATAAAAAACAATAGCTAACAATAAGATTATACCTGTACCAATGCCTAAGTAAGTGCGCTGCTGTTCAACTGCCTGTACTTTGAGCTCTTTCTCGGCAGCATCTGCCCTAGCTTGCTCGACATCTGCTCTCGCTTCTTCTTCGGCAGCTTTTAGGTAAATATTTTCTTCAGAAACATTACCTAGCTTTTCCCTGATTTCTTCTGCACGTTCTTCAATTTCCTCTGCCTTTTGTTCAGCTAATTCCAGAGAATCTTCTTTGGCTAGAATGACTTCATCCTTTTTACGAATGACCGTTTCTTTTTGAGAAATTTCCCTTTTTGCTTCCTTATTAGATTCCGTAAGATTCACGTTTCTCTTTTCTAACTGCCCCTTCTCGGATTCGAGCTTTCTGATTTCATCCCGAAGCTCTTGAAGGTTTCCAGATAACTTTACTTCTGTTCTATCATAGTTATTCTGAAGTTGGCTGATACTTTTTCCATTTTTGGTAAGCACTCCTAAGCCTTCTTCCATGACCTGGAAGGCTTTTCGATAGTTTTTATCTTTTCCGGAAGTATAAAGATTAGCTCTTTCTTGATACACATTCAGAATCAAATCATAATCTCCAACTAACTCTGCTGATGCGGCAGCATTTTTCAGCCAAACATCTACGTTCTTTGAATACCGACTTCTTTTTGATTTTTCTCCTACTGTTTTTAGGTTATTGTAGGTTTTTGCTAATAGGTATGCTGACTGGGCAGTCATGCCATTGTTTCCAGTTTGCCCTGCTAATCTATGCGCTTCTTTTGCATAGGTTTCTGCATTCTCGAAGCGTTCTTTTTTACGCATACTACTCGCTTTGAAGTAGGTATCCGCTAACTGGTAATTTAAAAGCATTTTTTCTTTACTCGTCTTCGCTTTCGCTAAATCCTTCTTCAACTGCTCAATAGATTGAGCTGACAGAAAGCTGACGCCTAGAAGAAACAACAACAACAATAAATATCTCATCTTAGGTAAGGATTTGTCCAAATCAATGTATTAATATAATGTATTTATTCGAGTTCAGCCAGATTTTTAGGTTTAACTAAATAGAGGCTTTACCTATGGATGTTTAATTGGCCAATTAGATCTACTTACCAAATTTAGCCAATAAATAGGGCACATCCCATGAATATTCGCATATATATTAAAAATTCCGCTCTTTTAATATGATTATAGGGCTAAGGCAATACTTGAGCACTACCCTTTACATAATACATATTGTTAAAATAGTTACATATCCAACGAAGAATATGTTCACTTATTTTCTTCAACAAAAGAATCATATTCAGGTAAAACATTTACTTTGCAAAAAACATTATCGTTATATGGTCAAACTAACTAGCTGTCAAAGTTGGATAGCCTTTCCATAACGGACTTTGAAATAAAAATAAATGGAATTAAACTATAAATCTTTTGGGCAAGGTGACCCTATCATCATATTACATGGCCTATTCGGCACATTGGACAATTGGCAAACCATTGCTAAGCAATTAGCAGAGGATTATATGGTATATATTATCGATCTGCGCAATCACGGCAAATCGCCGCATGCGGCACCAATGACCTATCCGCAAATGGCAGAAGATATCCAACAATTCCTAGAAAACAACTGGATTTACGAAGCTAATATCATTGGCCACTCGATGGGTGGTAAAGTAGCTATGCAATTAGCCTTGAGCTACCCAGATTTAGTAAAAAATCTGATTGTAGTAGATATTGCACCTAAGCAGTACCCTGGAGGACATTATGAAATCTTTGATGCCCTTTTTGCATTAGATTTGACGAAAGTCGAAGGAAGAAATGAAGCTGACAATTTCTTAAAAGAAAGAATAAAAGATTTTGGCGTACGCCAATTCTTACTCAAAAACCTTAGCCGTAATAAAGAAGGTGGCTATCGTTGGAAAATGAACTTAGCAGTGATTTATGATCACTACCAAGACATTTTAGCCCCTATTCAATCGGAAGAACCTTTCGAAAAGCCTACCCTATTTATTCGCGGAGGACAATCCGATTACATCCAGGCTGATGATCTAGATACCATTACAGAACTCTTCCCTGTAGCTATAGTAGATACGGTATTAGATGCAGGGCACTGGGTCCATGCTCAAGCACCTGAAGAATTGATGAGTATGGTCTATGCTCATTTTGGTTAAAAGTTTGTTATTCTTTTCTTAAAAGCAAAAAATCGTCTTCATCGGATTTATTTAAGTAGTAAATTCAGAATGTTTAGGGCATATCCGTTTAGTTGGTGGCCATTAAAAAAGGAAAATGAAAAAAATACTATTGCTAATACTTATACTTTCCTCCTTTAATTTGATTAGTCAAATTCCTGTAGATACTCTAGTAGGAAAACTAAGTGGGTTAAAAACTGGAGTCCGAGTTATTTATTCAGAAAATGATACCGTTCCAGTTGTGGTAAATTTGAAGGAAGGAGATGAAGGAACCAATGTCTTATTCTACCTAAATGAAGAGATTGTTGATGAACAAATCATTAATGCGATCAACCCAAATCAAATTAAAGAGGTAAAAATAGAAAAAGAGTCCATCCAGTTCAATGAAGTCAAATATGATGGCATCGTCTATATCCGAATAAAGGAAAATTATACGCCTAAATTTATCTCCTTAAATGAGCTGAAAGAAAAATACTTAAATCTATCAGACAATGCATCTACGCTCTTTATGTTGAACGAGGAAATCATCGATATGGATTATGATTCGTTTATAGTAGATGAAAAATACATTCTAAAAATTGAAACTCAAGCTATAAAAAACAGTAAAGAGCAGTTAGATATGAATATCATCAAAGTAATAACAAGAACAAAAAGTAATATAGAAAAAGCGAATACGATTATTATAAAAGGAGTGGCCAATTAAAATCAAATATGACCAGCCGCTATCAGACGTATACAACCACAATAATTGGAGGAATAAAAAGATTCAGGAATGAAGAAATATTTTAAAATCACAGCATTACTTGTTATTGGCTTTATGGGAATGGCTACAACCATTGGCAATCAACCCAATGATAAGTACTTCGAAATGATTAAAAATATAGAGATTTTCACTAATCTCTATAAAGAAATTAACACCTATTACGTAGATGAAGTCGATCCTGGCAAATTGATGCGCACTGGCCTAGACGCGATGATGGAGTCATTGGACCCATATACTAATTACATCTCAGAATCAGATATTGAGGGTTATCGCTTTCTTACTGATGGTAAGTATAATGGTATTGGTGCTCGCAGTAAAAAAATGGGTGACTATGTCACCATTACGGAGTTATATAAAGATCAACCAGCAGATAGAGCAGGACTCAGACCAGGTGATCAAATTGTAGCTATCGATGGCAATGATACCAAAGGAAAATCTGGTGATGCCATCAATGCGCTGCTAAGAGGCTTTCCGAATACGACAGTACAAATTGCTGTACGACGCCCGGGCACTAAGGAGCTTATCAACTTAACCTTAACACGTGGAGAGGTACAGGTTCCGAATGTACCCTACTCTGGTATGGTCCGTGATGATATTGGCTATGTGTCCTTGACCACTTTCACTCGCAACGCTGGGATGAATGTCAAAAATGCTATTCAAAAATTGAAGAAAGAAAACCCCAGTATAAAAGGGGTCATTTTTGATTTGCGAGACAACGGCGGTGGATTGTTAAACGAGGCGGTCAATATTTCAAATATCTTTATCCCAAAAGGAGAATTGGTGGTAAAAACGAAAGGAAAAGTCAAAGATTGGGATATGAGCTTCCGCACAACAACTACCCCATTAGATACAGAAATCCCATTAGTTATCCTTATCAATGGTCGCTCTGCTTCGGCATCCGAAATTGTAAGTGGTGTAATTCAAGATTATGATAGAGGTGTTCTGCTAGGGCAACGTTCTTATGGAAAAGGCTTGGTGCAAAATACTAAAGATATCGGCTACAATGCAAAGCTGAAACTAACAACAGCAAAATACTATATCCCAAGTGAGCGCTGTATCCAAAGCGTAGAATATAAGGATGGCGAACCCGTTGATATTGCAGACGAAAAACGCACTCCTTTCAAAACTAGAAATGGAAGAACCGTTCTTGATGGGGGTGGTGTCAAACCAGATATTTTTGTCAATAAAGTAACGGATGTTGGCGTAATTAAAAGCTTAGTAGATCAAGCCTTAATTTTTGATTATGTTACTGACTATTGTCTAAAAAGAGATAGTATTAAAAATATCGAAGCATTCCGATTCACTGAAATAAATGAATTCCTTTCTTTCTTAGAGTCTAAAAACTTCCAATACCAAACAGAAAGTGAAAAACTGATCAGTCAATTAGAAAAAATGACTAGCAAAGAGGGCTATGATTTGGATACGTCTTTAAAATCGCTTTCACAGAAAGTAAAAGCAGCTAAGAAGGATGAAATCCTTCGCTACAAAGAGGAGATCACGAAGCTGATTGAAAAAGAAATCGCAAGTCGCTATTTCTATCAAAAAGGAAAAATCAAAATGGGCCTTCGTAACGATATAGAGATTGAAGAGGCCGTGAAAGTTATCAATGACTCCAGCAGATATAATCAACTGCTTGGAAATAGATAGCAGTAAATAAAAAGATGAAGAGAAAGTTTGCAATAAAGGAACTCATCAAATAAAATATTCATTTAATCTATAAGATATCGTAGTGCTATCTATTTTCATTATTTTTTACAAAAGCAGTATTTAGAAAGTAGGTTGTTTTTATATTGATGTGTATATTACAGTTAAGAATTAGCGTTTGTTGAGGAGTTTGTTTATGAAGCTAATTAACAAAGCCCCAACAGACGCTTATTTCAGCTTAAAGCAAATGAAAATGAAACTATTGATCCACAACTCCAATTATACCTTTCTGGTAATTTTATTTAGCACACTTTCACTCTTTAGCCAAAAGGAGCCTCTAAAGTTTGGAAAAGTCCCTTCGGAAGACTTGCAGATGACTTCATATCCAAAAGATACTAGTACAAGTGCTGTCATTCTTGTAGATTATGGTTTAATGGAAGTAGCTGACCCATCTTGGGGTGAAGGATTGGGCTATAAGTTTACGCATCAAAGAAGGATTAAAATTTTCGACCGTAAAGCCTTTTCACTTGGTGATATTGCTATATTTTATCGTCATGCTGATGATTATCATATTATAAAAGATGTAAAAGCCCATGTTATAACGCCTAGTGGAGAAAAAGTTAAAGTGAAAAAGAAAAATATCTATCAAGAAAAGGTGGATGAAGAGCTATCAAAAATCTCCTTTTCAATTCCCAATTTAACTCAAGGATCCGTTATCGAATATCAGTATGAATTATACTCTGAGAATTACTTTTCTCTTCGTCCTTGGTATTTTCAACACTCTTTACCTGTTCGCTATTCTGAATTTCGGATTAAAAACCCCTCTTTCTTTACTTATGCTATGATTTTTGCAGGTTTGAAAGGAATGCAAACCAAAAAAGTTGGTGATGATATTACAGAGATTAGACTGAATGATATGGTATTTACTTTGAGTCCTAATATCTACACCATGAGAAATGGCCCAGCGATGAAAGAAGAGGCATTCATCACTACCATGGACGATTATAGAGCAAATGTACGATTTCAACTTAGTGAATATACCATTCCGGGGAAAGGAGTAGAAAAAGTATTAACTACCTGGGAAGATGCAGCAAAGGATTATGAAAAATACTATCTCCTTCCACATGCAGAGGCGGCGGATGAGCTTATGGCCGTTATAAAACCTTTACTAGAAACAGCGACTAGTGAAAGAGACAAAGCAAAAGTTATTTTTAACTATTTAGTTAAGAATTATAAGTGGAATGGAACTTACAGTATCGATTCGGCTTTGAAGCCAAATGATTTTTTGACGAATAAAGAAGGAAATTCTGCTTATGCCAATATGGCTTTTTTAACGGCTTTACGAAGCCTAGGTATTAAGGCGGATCCCATTTTATGCTCTACTCGCGGCCATGGCAAAGTACTGCCCAACTACCCAATTATTAATCAATTCAATCACCTTTTTGTCATTGTGAATTTAGATGGCAGTGACATTTTTGTAGATATTGCCCAAGAGACCTTACCCATGGGATTTGTTCGTTCAGAAGCCAATAACAAAATGGCGTGGTTGGCACAAATAGATAATCCTATTTGGATCGATATGCTTCCTACCATGAGTACGGAGATTATAGGCACAGATATCAAAATTCATGAAGAAGGAGGCCTGGAAGCCAAAATGGTTTTCCGTTTCATGGGATATGATGCTGTAATGGAAAGAAATTATTCTACATCTGATACTAGTGGAAACTTTTGGGCGGAAAGAGTTGGATGGCAAGTTGAAGATTTTCAGCTCTCCGAAATAAAAGAAACGGGCTTAGATCAATCAGATCGTCCTTTTGTAACTAAAATGAAAATAAACACCTCTGAAGCAGCTATTCAAGTTGATGATTTCATCTACTTATCACCCATGTTATATACATACTTTGGCGAAAATCCATTCAAGGTACATGAGAGACAATTCCCTGTAGACTTCCCTTATCCATTTCGCCAAAAACTTATCACTAAAATTGAAATACCTACATCTTATAAAGTTGAAGAACTCCCGGAGAAAGCACAAGTCAAACTCTCAGAAGAGGCAGGTAATTTTACTTACAACATTATCCAACAAAGCAATTATATACAAATCAGCTGCGATATTCAAATAAATCAAGTGGTTTATTACCCTGAACAATATCCCGCTATCAAACAAATGTTTGAGCAAATTGCAGAAAAACTGGGTGAGCAAATTGTATTGAAAAAAGGTAATTAGCAAAAGAAAGATGAAAAGAACTTTTAGTACAATTTATTTTATTTCTACAGTACTATTCAGTTGGGCTCAAAGCTCTCCCATAAAATGGGGAGACATTCCTTCGGAGCATTTAGAAATGAAGATCTATGAAGCAGATTCTTCAGCACATGCCGTTATATTATGCGATTTTGGAGAGCTTAAATTCCAGGCACCTAGAGGTTATGATGAGTATACATTTAAACGTCACAAGCGAATAAAGATACTGAACAAGAATGCGATAGATCAACTAGGACATGTTTCTATTGATCAGTGGATTGATGATGAAGTTTACGAAATTAAAGCACAGGTCATTTTACCTGATGGCAAAAAAATCAAAGTCAAAAAAAGCTCCATTTTTAAAGAACAAGTCAATGAACAATTAGTCAGGTACAAGTTTACTTTCCCTAATATAGTAACTGGCTCCATCTTAGAGTATAAATATAAACTCAACTCAAAATACGTTAATCAAATTAAGCGATGGGTATTTCAATCTAACATCCCAACCCTTTGGAGTGAGTATAGAACTAGCATCCCAAAATCATATCACTATGTTCAAATTAGTAGAGGAAGACCAATGGACGAAGTTGTTCAATTTGAAGGGCAAGATGGGATGCTGGTGCCACATTACAGAAGATATACAACACTTCTAGGGCACAAAAAGCGGTCAAAAAGAGGAGTCCGTTTAGCGACAGCTAGTGTTAAAAGAACACAATTCATTCAAAAAGAAGTACCTGCTCTAAAAGAAGAGCCATTCATTACCAGAATGGATGATTACCTTTCTTATTTAGAGTTAAAACTTGATTATATTTCTTATTCCAAGCGTAAAAAACAAATTATTCCGACTTGGGAAAAAGCAGCTAAGAACTTAACCAATGCTGACAGATTTGGAAAGGCATATAGCAATTCACAAACAATTCAAACTATTATCAATGAGACGGATGCTATCCTGAGTAATGCAGAATCTAATGAAGAAAAGGTAGAAATGTTGTATAATTTCGTGGCGACTAAGTTAGAATGGAATGGCATAGAAAGTAAGCTATTGAGCAATGACTTGCTATCAACATTCAAAAAAGGCTATGGCAATAGCGCTGATCTAAACTTGATGTTGTTAGCGCTATTAAAGCATTATGAAATAGAGTCTTACCCTCTTTTAGTTAGCACACGAGATCATGGCCAACCTATACAACCACATGCAATTTTAGACCAATTTAACCACGTAATTACTTTAGCCAAATTTGAAAATGAATTTATAGCTATTGATGTTGATGATCCTAATCGTCCATTAGGTTACCCAAGAACCAATTCGCTCAATCTTCATGGATGGATAGCTGATGTAGAAGATTTACAATGGATCGAAATTCCGAATCCTAGTGGAAAAACCATTAGTTCTGGTAATATAAAAATTGATCTAGAAGGTCATATGATTGGAAACCTTAGCTACAAGTTTGAAGGCTATGCAGCTATTGGTATTCAACAACAAATGACGGAGGACTCGGCAGGATATTTTTTGCAAAATGGGCTCAAAGATATTTACCCTGATATAGAATATCAAAAAGTAGATTTTCAACAGGATCAATCAAAAGTAATTAAAGCAAGAGCTCATTGCCATATACCATTTGGCGCACAATTGATCGATGATTTAATCTATTTTTCACCTATTATTGAAGCTGATTTCACAGAAAATCCGTTCAAACTTCAGAACCGTTCCTATCCAGTTGATATGACCTATCCCATTGCTAAAGAAAAGATCATAAATATTGATATTCCTGTCGGTTATGTCATCGAAGAATTACCTAGCCCTATAAACATAGGATTAAAGAATAGAGGAGCATCTTTTCAATACAAAGTTGTTAAGATCAATCATGAAAAAATCCAGTTAGTTAGCAAATTAAATATTCAGCAAATACGATTTGCCCCTGTAGAATATGAAGCCCTAAAAAACTTTTTCGACTTAGTCGTTGAAAAACAAGGGGAGCAGGTTGTATTAAGAAAAGATACCAATAAGGATTAATTACTAATTTTTATGTACAGAAAGCAGCAATTTGAATTTATGAGCTATTGAAAACTAAGGTTAACATAAAACTATTAACATCTAAACCTTCAGCTCTTTTTTCAAATAGCCTCAAGTACATCAACTTAACGAATCTGAAAAATGAAAAAGACTTTTTTATTAGCCTGTTTACTAGGCTTAACATGGCCATTACTTGCACAAAAACCACCCATGAAGTGGGGAAAAATACCTTCCGAACATCTTGAAATGCAAGTGTATGAGGCAGACTCTTCTGCAACTGCAGTGGTACTTTGTGATTTTGGGAAATTAAAATTCAGCGCACCATCTGGAACAATAGAATATTTATTTGAGCATCACAAAAGAATCAAAATATTAGAAAAACAAGGAATTCAAGACTTCGGAGAGGTCACGATTTATCAGTGGGGTGATGACGAAGTTGCGGGTATTAGAGCACAGGTGATTTTGCCAAATGGCGACGAAATAAAACTAAAGAAAAAAGATGTTTACAAAGAAAAAGTGAGAGATGGTCTAACTAAATTTAAATTCTCTTTTCCAAACTTAGTAGAAGGAGCTATTATCGAATATAAGTATCAATTAGAATCCACTTATGTCCGTTCTCTACAGCCATGGTTTTTTCAGGCTTCGGTACCTACGCTTTGGAGCGAATATCGGTTGAGCATCCCCGATTGGTATAATTATGTACCTATCAATAGAGGTAGAGCTATGGACGAAGTGATTACCGATCAGACTAACGGAACCATGATGATACCCGGTTATACAGAAAAGGCATTTGGAGCAGGATCAAGAGTGGAGCAGAGAGGTTTCCAGAGGGTGGAAACAAAAATTAATAAAACACAATATATCCAAAAGGATGTTCCTGCTCTAAAGCAAGAACCATTCATCACTACTATGAATGACTATTTGGCCTATATTGAATTTCAACTTAACTTCATTGCTTATCCCTCTGAAGGTATTCGCCAGATTCTACCCTCTTGGGCAAAGGTGGCTAAAAATCTATCCGAAGCAGATTACTTTGGCTTGCAATACACCAAGAAAAAATATATCAAAGATATTTTAAAGGAAACAGATCCCATCATGAAAGGGATAGAGTCTAATGAGGAAAAAGTAGCAGCACTCTATCAATTTGTTGCTACAAATATGGAATGGAATGGAAAAGAGCGAAAATTTATCACGGATGATTTAGAAACTGCCTTCGAGAAAAAAACAGGTTCTAGTGCAGATTTAAATCTTATGTTACTTGCTCTACTCAAACATTATGGGGTAGAATCTTATCCTGTACTAGTAAGTACGAGAGATCATGGCCAAGCAATTCAATTATATGCTATTCTAGATCAGTTTGACCACGTTGTAACACTAGCCAAGTTTGGCGAGCAATACATTGCAATTGATGTTGATAACCCTAATCGTCCATTAGGTTATCCTCGTATCAATTCACTGAATAGTTTCGGATGGTTAGCTGATGTTAATAATCCACAGTGGATTAAAATGCCAAGTCCTGGAGGAAAGATAGTAAGCTCTGGGAATTTAAAACTAGATACAGAAGGCAGCATGAGCGGAACTATGCAGTACAAATTTGAAGGTTATCCTGCTATTTCAGTTATCAGCAAAATGAAAGAGGATAAAAAGGGACATTTTCTTCAAGAAAACTTAAAAGAAATGTATCCTGATATGAAATATGCAGATGTGAAATTTGAAGAGAGTGATGGTGCTAGTATCAAAGCAAAATCAAATTGTGAAATTCCATTTGTAGCACAGGTTATTGATGATATGATTTACCTTACACCAACTATTGAGCCTGATTATGAAGAGAATCCATTTAAACTTCAAGAACGATCTTATCCTGTAGATATTCCTTATCCAAACAGTAATCAAATTATTATGAACATCGAAATTCCGGAAGGCTATGTAATTGAGGAATTACCAGAACCTACAAAGATGAGTTTGGAAGAGAGAGGAGCATCTTTTAAATATAGTGTCAATAAAATTAACGATCGAATGATCCAAATCATTAGTAAGTTAAGCATTAACCAACTCAAATTTAGTCCAGAAGAATATCCGATGCTTAAAGGCTTTTTTGATCTAGTTGTTGAAAAACAAGCAGAGCAAGTTGTCTTAAGAAAGAAATCTTAAATCATAGTGAAATAATTTAATATGCGATATTTCTTATTTTCCCTTCTAACACTGATCGGTCTTGAGCTGTATGCTCAAGATCATCCAGAGTATGCAGCTTTTTTAATTCCTGATAGTATTCGCAAAAATGCAAATGATGTATATCTTCAATATAATAAGCGATTTAAAGTAAAATCGCTGAAATCAGGAACTGAAGAAGTGGATGGAATCGTCACTATATTGAACGATAATAGTAATGCCCATTATGTTAGTGTATTATATGATAGTGAAACTAAAGTCAAACATCTGGAGGCAAAAATTTATGATAAACTAGGTAATTTTGTAAGAAAAATTGATAAAGATGAAATTCAAGATCAAAGTGCATCGGAGTCTTCTTCTTTATATGTTGATACTCGTTATCGATTCATAAATGCTCAACATACAAATTATCCATACACAATTGTATATTCTTATAAAAGAGAACTTGTAGGCAGACAGTTCCATGATTATCCAGAATGGTTTATTGATCGAATCAACTCGGGTTACATGCAATCTTCTTTCACCATTGAGACGCCTAAAAAGCTTCCTTTTTATTATAAAATGTATAATCTAAGTGTAGATCCAACCATTGTTGAAGAAGATGATGAGAAGAGATATACGTGGGAGGTTCATAATATACCACCTGTGAAAAACGAGGAATTTAGTGGTTCTATTTCTGATAAAATCCCATTACTACTCATTTCGCCACACTTTTTTAAGTATGATGATTATCAAGGTGGTATGAAAGATTGGCAACAATATGGGCGTTTTATAGCAGATCTTTGGGAAGGCAGGGATGTACTACCTAAAGAAGCCAAAGCTACAGTTCAGGAACTTACAAAAGGATTAGCAACAGATCGGGAAAAAATTACAGTTTTGTATCAATATTTACAATCTCAGATGAGATATGTAAGTATCCAACTTGGCATTGGTGGATACCAACCCTTTGACGCCAAATATGTCTGGAAAAATAAGTACGGTGATTGTAAAGCTCTTACCAATTTCATGAAAGGAATGCTGAAAGAAGTAGGAATTACCTCATATCCTTCGCTTATATTTTCAGGAGATCCCTATTTCAAAATTGAAGAAGATTTTGTGAACCCTGCTTTTAATCATGTAATCTTATACATTCCTGATAGTGAAACTTGGCTAGAATGTACAAGTAGTTCATCTCCTGTCAACTATATTGGATCAGGAACAGAGGGGAAAAAAGTACTACTTATCAAACCAGAAGGAGGCGAGCTTTCTGAAACAAAAGAGTGGAAGGCACACGAAAATAAAAAGACAAGTTCTGTCAGTATCATACTAGATGAGAAGGGTTCTGCTATTATCAAAGCAAAGATTCATGCCTCAGGTCTACAGCATGAATCTTTCAGAGGAATGGAGAAATCTTTTTCTCGCAGAGAATTGGAAGAATACTTCCTAGAGAATAATGACTTCCCCTCTCCATTTATCCATCATTTGACAATGACCTCCTCTAATGAAGCAGCGGAGGCAAGTATGTACTATCACTTAGAAGTCCCTAAATATGCTTCTAAAGCAGGTCGCAGACTATTTCTACCGGTCAACTTGGTGAATCCCTATCAATATATACCACCTGAAAATGACAGTCGTATTTACCCTATCCACTACGATAATCCTAAATTATGGCAAGACACTATCACCATTGAAATTCCAGCAACTTATAGTGTCGAGGGCATCCCCAAAAAGAAATTAAAACTAGATGCAGGTTTTGCCACCTATGATATGAAAATCGAGCAAGTGGGTAATCGATTAAGATATGTGAGGGTGTTGGAAATGAAAAGAGAGGTATTACCTCCTGAGGAATACAATGCGTTTAGAGATTTTCTGAAGCAGATTACAAAGACGGAAAAAATGAAAATCGTCTTAGCGAAAAAACGAACCTAAAAAAAGCCTCTAGCAAAATTTGCTAGAGGCTTTTTTATTATATCACTCTTCATTGATCAAATTCTAGGAGGGCTGATCAAGGTGTACGTCCATTTGTGGAAATGGAATACTAACCCCCTCTTTATCAAATGCCTTCTTCACATTTTCATGCATGTAGAAGTGTACATCCCAGTAGTGCTCTGTTTTACACCATGGACGAACAGCAAAATTCACAGAGCTGTCTGCCAGTTCTAAGATATAAATATCAACAGGCTTGTCATGATTAATTTGAGGGCACTCATCTGCTACTTTCTGTATAATCTGACGTGCCTGATCAATATCATCACCGTAGCCAATTCCAAATACCATGGGGACTTTACGCTCACCAGGAGCTGTTAAATTTTCAATAGGCCCACTTGAAATAGCACCATTTGGAACATAAATAATACGGTTATCTAGTGAGGTTAAAACAGTTGTAAATAACTGAATTTCCTTTACCGTGCCTTCATAGCCTTGTGCGACAATATAATCACCACTACGATAGGGTTTAAAGAAAAGAATCAGTATACCTGCCGCTAAGTTGCCTAAGCTGCCTTGTAATGCCAAGCCAATAGCGAAGCCAACAGCAGCTAAAATAGCAACGAAAGAAGCCGTTTCAATACCTACAATACCGGCAGCACTAAAAAATACTAGAACTTTCAATAAAATACCTACAGCCGAAGTAAGAAACGAAACTAAATCTACCTCCAATCCACTTTTTTCAAGACTTTTACGTAGTATTTTAGTTACCCAAGTGGCACCTCTTAATCCAACAAATAATACAATAATCGCCCACAAAAGCATCGGAGCAAAAATTAGTATTTGATCCATAATGGTGTTTAGATCGAAATTTTCTATCATGATCAATTCCTTAGTTTTGGTTAATAGAATTTTTAATTTAACTTTCTTCTCAAGTAGGACGTTAAAATACTAAAAAGGACACGTGATGTTACTTACAATAATCTAATTCTTATTTAATATTTTTCATTTTGAAAAAATCTTCACCAAAATATACTTCCAAATCTGAAGCTTTGGCCAAACTGCAAAAGTATTGCGCCTACCAAGATCGCTGCCACCAA
The DNA here is from genome assembly GCA_022448955.1 of Saprospiraceae bacterium. Lineage (GTDB taxonomy): Bacteria > Bacteroidota > Bacteroidia > Chitinophagales > Saprospiraceae > JALEHC01. The sequence goes on along the minus strand of JAKVCU010000096.1, from coordinate 12,230 downwards.
GAAGTGAGATCAAAGCTATTAGATTTGGGAATTTATGGAGATGATTTGGAAGAAGTCATTTCTGAATTGATTACAGAGAAGTTTCTAAATGAGGAACGTTTTGCTCGATCTTTTGCTAGAGGCAAATTCAGAATCAAAAGATGGGGAAAAGTAAGAATTGAGCAAGAGTTAAAGAAAAAGCAAGTTTCCGCTTATTGCATCAAAAAAGGACTTTCGGAAATAGAAGAAGAAGATTATCAACAAGCACTGGAAGAAATTATCCAAAAAAAGTGGTACAGCAAGCCTGTTAAAGATGCATTCCAACATAAAGCAAAAGTTGCTAAATATGTCATTCAGAGGGGCTTTGAAAGCTATTTAGTCTGGGAAATTTTAAAAAGAAACGAATTTGAACTTTAACTATTCCAAGATTGTAGAAGCAAAAAAAGAAGTGTAAATTACAATTTTCAAACTTTAATGCCCTCCAAGTTATTTATCAGAAAACTGACTTTAGTATTTTTTTTGTAAAACCTCTCTTCAAACAAATTGCTAAATTTAAGACTATATCTCATTTTAAAACTCAAAATTCTCAGTTATGAATGATCATAAGAATACACCCAAAGCGATACAACACCTAAAACCACTCACTGACGATCAATTAAAAAACATCAAAGGTGGTTTATCCATTATTACACTACCTGGAAAAGAGCTTAAAGCGGGCAATTGGACGGATATTGATTTAAGATTAACTTCGCCCAAACAAAGTAGTCGCTTTTCATTTACGCCAAAGCGTGTGTAGGCCATTTCAATTTGTGTCATTGGTGAATTTCACCTTTTGCTTCTCTTGTAAGAACTTCCGCTCGACTACTTCAGCAAAGGACATATTTAGGATTTTGCTGTCAAGCCATGCCTCAAGATCAAATAGTTGAAGCATGGCTTTTACTTTTTTATCTTCCATTTGGTTGATAAGTTCCCTTTTAAAACCATAGAGTACAGTTTCCCTTGTTTTTCGATCTTGTGCATGATTAACATCTCTAATAAAAGTAATCATCCTTGCCTCCATCTGATATAATGAATTACGATTATTCAAAAATCGGTAGGTAGATCTAAGTAGTGAATCCAAGAGTAAGTGATTCCCCATCTCATAGTGAATGATTAGATTAATCATCCGCGCAAAACTTTGTAAATCCTGCCGCTCAATACTCTTTGGAGAATTTAACCATCGATTCAAATAGTCTAGCGCCTTATCATAAACACCTGTTCCAAAATAAATACAGATATATTGGAAGTAGAAACTTTCCGTTTCGAATATCTTACTATTGACATTACCACTAGCCAACAAAGTCAAGTGCTCTTCTAGCGCCTTAAGTCCTTCTTCAAAAGCTCCAGTATTAATACAAAGTCGAAACTTTACTGTATAATATTGTCTATGAATTTTTAATTTATCATCTGCTGAAATAGGCTTAATCGCCTTAAGTTTCTTCAAATATACCTCTGCCTGATCATAGTCAAACGAAAGGATACACCCTACCAATAAATTACTCAGTGCAGAAATATAATTCGTCACGCTTTCTTTTAAGAAATGTGGCGCAGCCTCCATGATATCTAGCAACAATACCCCAGTCTTATAAAAAGAATCAAAATCACCTATCGTATAATAATAGAAGGTATAGATACGATAATAAAGCACCTTTGCCTGATGGGAAAGTGCTTGATCCACCCCATTAAGCTGTGGATGATCTAAAAGCTTTAGCAGTCGATCACGCTGCTCCGGGCGACGCAGGGATGAGTCTTTTCGCAAGCCTATTAATAACTGATAAAATATATTTTCATAAATAGCCCTATTCTCAATCTGACTTAATGCTTGTGTCTCTTGCGCTTGAATCTTGCTTAGATATTTATCTAAATATTGAATATCCGTTTCCGCATAAGCGATCTGCTTTTCCCAATCCATTATTTTTAATAAGGCATTAAACTGCTCATATTTTTTTGCTAGCTTAGTACCCTTGGTAAGTAGTTCCTTACAATCTTCAAACAAGGCTCGCTTAAACAAAACCTTTATACTACTTAATATATGCTGTAATTTGTAATCGATAGATGTTTTTTCATCATAAGACTGAAGGCTTTTCAAAATGAGCTCATATAAGTATGCTTTTAATTCAGAATACTTGCGGCTTTGTATATTTTCTAAAGGATAAACCAAAGCTCTTAAAGCTTCATCATCAAACGTTTCTTGCTTCTCAATAGCTTCGAATAATTGTATGTACTTACTCGTCTTTCCTCCTGTATCCTTTACAAAAAGCTTAAAGTATCTTTTCTCCGAACCCGTCAAAGATTTGATTAAATGAAATAACTTTATTGAAGGCGTCTTGGGCATATTTTTACTTCTTTGAATATTCATTAATAAAGGAAGGAACCATCGATGAGATATTTTCATAGCTTCCATTTGCACCTTAATTTCTAATAAAAACGGAAAAATCTCAACTATATATCCCTTACATCTCATTACACAAAGGTAATCAGAAACCTGACATATTCTGACTAATAGGATTGTTCATACTTCGAAAAGCCTCTAATATTATGGTCTTAATAGGTTATTAGATTAATCTATTATTTCAAAGTAACAACCTAATTATATAGACTATGAAAGTATTAAGCATTCCAGTAGAGAAAAGTAAACTCCCCAATCTAAAGAATCAAGAAATAGGATCGATCAGAACCTATAATCCCAATAGAAAAATTGCTTTACCAACCATGGAAGGATTATCCTTTGAAAGGATTAAAGAAATCATTTGCCTAGAGGCAAAAGGTAATTATACCCTTATCCACTTCAAAGGTGGAAGAAAACAACTCGTTTGCAGGACCTTAAGGGACATGGAAGATATGTTGTATAACGACCGGAGATTCGCAAGAATTCACCGCTCACACACCGTGAATCTTGACTATTTACAAAAGTACATCAAAGGAAAAGGAGGCTACGTCATCCTAGAAGGCGGAATGAATATCAGCGTATCTTCAGGAAGAAAGCAGTCTTTCATGGACGCTATTACTGTATATTTCCGCTAGTTTTTAATGCGAATCAGCGGTGCACGTCAGCTATGCAGTCGTTCTTAAAAGCTTATCTTTTTAGGACTACTCCCTTTCAGAAACCAGCTTTCTCCAAAACTCGCATCATACCAATATGGCGATGATAAACTTCTGCAAAATCTTTTGCTGCTTCATTTTTGCAGAATGCTATTCAGAATGGAAAAAGTTCCATTCTGATCAATAGTTCTTAGGATTGATACCATTAGATGTCGATTTAGGTACAGATACGCCTAATGTTGACAATATCGCAAAGTTTTTACATGGTTTTCTGGGTGATGATCCTACTTCAAAGTTTCCACCAGAGACTTTGATTATGGAATTTATACGCTATTGATTGGAGATTTCCTAGAAGCAGGAACAACGATATCGGAAGGTGTTAACCACTACAATTTACTTCGTTCGATTGAGGTTAACTTTGGTTTAAGAGCGCTCAAAAGGAATGACGCGATTGCTCAACCATACTGGCTCTTACGCTAAAAAAGGAAGCTGTAAAGCCTAAGTGCTTTACAGCTTTTTATTTTTATACAATCTCACCACCACAGCTCGATCCTGCTCCCGCAGTACAACCATAGCAATGTTGATTCAGAACAATATTTCTATCATTTAATGCTTTGGCATCAAAATCATTAATATGCTGGATTGGATTGGCCACTTTTAAATCCAACATTTGATTAAAATCACAGTCATAGATATAACCATCCCAACTTACAGAAACAGTATTTCGACACATCAAACCATTTACTGTTGCAGGGTTAAAGGCATCTATCAGCTTTTCCATATACTCTGCATAGTTACCTGTTTCTAAAAGGTAATCTAAGAAACGTGCAATAGGCAAATTGGTAATAGCATAAAGCATATTAAAGTCAATATCATACTTACGCTTTAGCTGTCGCTTAAATTCTGCTTGTAATGTTTCTTGATCAGCAGGCAAGAAAGCCCCAGATGGGTTGTAAACCAAGTCTAAAAGTAAACCACTCCCCTCTTTACCATAGCCTACCTCATTGAGCTTTTTCAAAGCCGCGATTGAATCTTCAAAAACACCATCACCACGTTGGCTATCCGTTCTTTTCTTTGAAAAATAAGGCAGTGAAGAAACCACATGTACTTTATGCTGCGCAAAGAAAGCCGGCAAAGCATGATATCGTTTATTGGCCATAATGATCGTCAAATTACAACGATCCATCACTTTCTTACCCAATTTAGTGACCTCCTCTACAAACCATTTAAAATGTGGATTCATCTCTGGTGCACCACCTGTAATATCTACCGTATGGATAGTAGGTACGCTAGCTATGATCTCTAGACAATCTTCTAAAGTAGCACGGTCCATATTTTCCTCTTTGCGATCAGGTCCTGCATCTACGTGGCAGTGTGCACAAGTCTGATTACAAAGTTTACCAATGTTAAGCTGGAATATTTCTATTTCTGATGGCTTCAAAGCAGCAGTACCAATCTTATCTACGAATTTCGGAAACTGTTCATCTACTACCTCTTTACCATTCAGAACTTGCAGCTGAAAAAACGTATCCGAAAGATTAGTACCTCTTGATTTGAGCGATTTGCTCTTTTGTTTAACACCCATTATAAATTATACTTTTACATTGACAATTTATCGATGTGATTCATCATTTGAACCCCGTACACCAAAGTTGTCCCACTTTTAATAGCAGCAGCAACATGCACCGCTTCCATCATTTGCTCTTCATCAGCACCTTTCTCCAAACAAGAAGAAGAATAAGCATCGATACAATAAGGACATTGGATAGCATGAGCAACAGCTAATGCAATTAGTGACTTTTCGCGTGCAGTGAGGGCGGTATCTCCCTTGAAGACCGTCCCGTACCAATCGAAAAACTTCTTACCCATCTCCTCTTGCAAGTCCGTTATATTACCAAATTTCTTTAAATCCTTTGGATCAAAATACTTCTTTTCCATATTCTTGTTTACTTATGATTAATCGAACAGTATTAAAGGCTTTAAGTTCGACATTCTATTCGAAGTCACCAAATCTAGATGATAAGAGTGGGTATAATGTTTGCACCTAATTTATTACTATTTCATGGCTAAGGCTGTCTTTGTTTTGACATTATAATAAAGTTGAAATGTTATCCTTTTACAATCCTCAAATCAAAAAATAATATCTTATAGTGAGCTATAACATTGAGTAAATCATCAAATACCTACTAAAAGGGAGTTAAAATAAGGAAAAATCAAAAAATACTTGGAGCAAAATACTAATACCAAAAATTAGAAGAACACTACCCGATACCCTGCGTAACCAAAGCACATGAACAGGCTTTAAAAACTGACGGATTTGCTTTGCCAATATCACTTTCGTGAAATCCGTCACTATAATAGTACCTAGGATACCGCCTAGAAATAAAAACATCTCATTCGCACCAGCTCCTTCTTGAATAAGCGTCGTGCTGATCAGGCCAAGCCAAAAAACAACAGTGAATGGATTGATCGTATTAATGAGAAAACCCTTTAGCCATAATTTCCAGTAGGCTTTTCTAGAGCTATTATCCTCAAAATCTAATGGGTCTACTTTACTCAACAACATGCCTAGTCCAAAAATGGTCAGAATAATACTTCCGCCTCCCCCTATACTCAATTCAAAATACTCCCATGATACAACTTGCTGAATATAAGATAAACCCCAATAAACGCCAACAATGAATAAAAAATCACTAACCCAAATCCCTAAACCTACTGCCGTACCAGCTCTCACACCCTGTTCTAGGCTGGCTTGTACCAATGCAAAAACCAGTGGCCCAACCAATATAGCTAACCATAATCCAAACTGAATGCCTTTCCAAAAATATTCCATCTAACGATGTTTTTCAGAAGGAATATAACTATGAACAAACGCTTGCCACTCTTTCAATAATTCAGGTTTCATCACTCTTGGAAACTTATTTTGGCCTCCCATCTTTCCCCTTTGGCCTTGCCAATCATAAAACATATGGATAGGTAAAATTTCAACTTCCATTCCTAGTACTTCACTACGTTCTGTACTATAGTCTGCATTAATTGATTTTAATTGATCGTCCAGTATTTTCTTGACGGCAGTCGCATCCACTTGTGGCTCGCAACCGATATACCATTGATGAGCAAAGAAGTTACCATTTTCCACAGCAGCTACTGTAAACTCTCGAATATTGATATCTAATTGCTCTTCCACTGCTCTAATCCCAGCATTCATATTTTCAATAGATAAATGCTCTCCACAGATACTTAAGAAGTGTTTTGTTCGCCCTGTAATGACAATTTCCATCTCTTCTTTATTCGTGAAACGCACCGTATCGCCAATCAGATATCGCCAAGTACCAGAACAGGTACTTATTAACAAAGCATAGTCTATATTTTCTTCCACTTCTTCCACAGTCAGTACTTTAGCATTGGCTCTAATTTGATTACTACTGTCAAAGTTTTCCTCATCAAAAGGTACAAATTCAAAGAAAATCCCATTGTCTAGTAATAGCTTCATACTATTGCTTTGCGGACGACTCTGATAAGCGATAAAACCCTCTGATGCCAAATAGGTATCCATATACATCAATGGTTTACCTAATATTTTTTCAAAACCTTTTCTGTATGGTTCAAAGGCTACGCCACCATGAACACATACCTGTAGGTTTGGCCAAATTTGATGGATATGATCTAAATTGTGATATTCAATGATCCTTTCCATCATCAGTTGAAGCCAAGCTGGAATACCAACAATTGCACCTATATCCCAGTCCACAGCCTGTTTAGCAATTTCTTCAATACGTTTATTCCAATCATTAATTTTGGATATTTCTACACCTGGTTTATAGTATGGCCTGAGCCACATTGGAACTTTGCTCGCATTAATTCCGCTCAAATCCCCCATGTAGTAACCTCCTCCTTGTTGCAAATCTGAGGAACCTCCCAAGAACATCATCCCTTTTGTAAAGAAATCTGGTGCAATATCAAATCTAGTCAATGCAAAAAAAGTACGTAAACTTGCCCTACGCATAGCCTTGAACATGTCCTCTGTCACTGGTATATGCTTGCTAGGGGCACCAGAAGTACCAGAGCTCAAGGCAAAATATTTAATTTTCCCTTTCCAACTTACGTTATCTACTCGCTTAAGCGTCATATTCCACCATTTATCGTACATTTTATTATAGTCATGAATAGGAATGTTCATCTGAAAAGCTTTGACAAAATCATCTGATCTAAGTATATCCTTAAAACCATAATATTGTCCAAAAGCCGTTGTCGCTGATTTTTTAAGAAGCCCTTTTAATGTTTTATGTTGATATTGAATAGGCTGAGGAGATCCTTGTCTTTGTTCTAGCTTTGCACCTAAAGCAAGTCCTCGTTTGATTAGATTTCCAACAAATGGCATAAGTGAGAGTTTTCGATTGGTTCAAATATCATTCAAATTTTAAGCTAATTTCGCCTACTTAAAGATAATAGCAAAGCTGGCGTTTATAGAAACTTATGGATGAAAAGGCGCTACTTTCAGATGAATCACTCTTGATGTTAACTCATTACTGTAGCCACTAGTTTGCGAGCACCTCCATAGTTTCTAAACTCACACAAATAAATCCCTTGCCATGTTCCCAAATTCAATTGGCCATTTGATATTGGGATACTAATACTACTACCTACTAAACTTGCTTTGATATGCGCTGGCATATCATCAGGGCCTTCCATGGTGTGCGTTAAAAAAGGCATATTTTCAGGTACTATTTTATTAAAAATACTTTCAAAATCCACTCTCACAGAAGGATCTGCATTTTCATTAATTGTCAGACCAGCAGAAGTATGTTTGATAAAAAGATGGAGGACCCCAACCTTAGGTAAATCAGGTAATTGTTGTTCGATCATCCTTGTTACTAAATGGTATCCACGCTGAAAGGCGGGTAAAGAAAATTCTACTTGTTGAAGCATAGTTCTCTAATTTTTGTGTAAAATAATATATTCTCACACCAATTTTCAGCTCCTTTGCATCTTAAAAATATACGGAATTCAGACCAGCCTTCACTAACAAAATTTAAGTATGGAAAGGACAAACATGCATTTCTGGCTCTGCTGCTGCATTGCCCTTACCCTTTATTCGTGTGGCAATGATGGTCGGAAAAATTACAATCAAGTCATTACTCAAAATGAAAAGGTTGTAGTCATGGAAGACAAATTGGTTCTACCTGAAGAAAAACTGATGCTTGAAGATCAAAGCATCGAAGAAGAAATAGTTATCGAAGTACCGCGAACGGCAGCACCACCACCTACAATCGAAGAAGTGCCTGAAAAAGAAGTACTTCCCCAACATATAGAAATTCAACCTCTACCTGAAAACCAATTTCAAACCACCCTAAACCAACCACTCTCTACTTTTTCTATTGATGTAGATAGGGCTTCCTACAGTATAATCAGACGATACCTTAATAGCGGCCAGCTTCCTCCTCAATATGCGGTTCGGCTTGAAGAATGTATCAATTACTTTAAATACGACTACCCACAACCAGAAGGGAAAGTACCGTTGGCTGTTTATAATGAAATGACGAATTGCCCGTGGGAAAAAGATCATAAACTATTGATGGTAGGAATGCAGGGCAAAAATCTTCCTATTGATAAGGTTCCTCCTAGTAATTTGGTGTTTCTGATTGATGTTTCTGGTTCCATGTCTGATTACAATAAATTAGATTTGCTAAAAAAAGCATTCCGTTTGCTTGTCCATCAACTTCGCCCAGATGATCGTGTGGCTATCGTAGTTTATGCAGGTGCTTCTGGCATAGTGCTTGAATCGACACCTGGACATAAAAAAGAAAAAATTCTAGGTGTATTAAATCACTTAGAAGCAGGTGGATCAACGGCGGGGGCAGAAGGCATTGAACTTGCTTATCAGATTGCAGAAAAGCATTTCCTGAAAAAGGGGAATAATCGCATCATTCTGGCAACAGACGGTGATTTTAATGTGGGCCCTAGTTCTGAAGATGCACTCATTCGACTGATAGAACAAAAACGTGATAACGATATTTTCCTTTCTGTATTAGGTTTTGGAATGGGCAATTATCAGGATAGCAAAATGGAACAACTAGCAGATCATGGCAATGGTAATTATGCTTACATAGATAATGTCCTAGAAGCAAAAAAGGTCTTAGTAAATGAATTTGCAGGAACTTTATATACTATTGCCAAGGATGTGAAAATTCAAATTGAATTTAATCCTGCTCATGTTCAATCCTACAGGTTGTTGGGTTATGAAAACAGAATCTTGAATAAAGAAGATTTCAACAATGATAGAATAGATGCTGGAGAAATTGGTGCGGGTCATAATGTAACAGCACTTTATGAGATCGTACCTCAAGGCATGAAGAAAAAGCAAAACGATAATGTTGATCCACTAAAATATCAACAGAAAATGCTTACACAAGGCAGTAAAAAAACAGAGTGGATGACCATCAAGCTGAGATATAAAGAACCAAAAGGGAAAGAAAGTAAGTTGCTTTCCTATACAGGAAAAGATTTAGGAATACCATTTGTATCTGCTTCACAGAATTTACGATTTTCAGCAGCTGTATCTAGCTTTGCCATGTTGCTGCGAGAATCCCAATATGCTGGCCAGTCTAATTTCAAGGATATCATAGAATGGGCAAAAAATGCAAAAGGAGAGGACAACAATGGAGAACGAGCAGAGTTTATCCGTCTAGCTGAAACGGCTCAAAGTTTACATCTCACAAAAGCCAAATAACAAAAGAGTGGTCTTTATATAACAAAAACGCATAGCAAAATATTAGTCTGCTATGCGTTTTGAAGGCCTAAGAAGACGCTTGTATTATTTTAGAAAGGACGATTAGAAGGTGTTGGACATTTTAAATCACCGAAGTAATACAAAATACCTACACCAAGCATAATATAAGAATCATTAATATTGCTGTTTCCTCTTTGGGTCCCTGGCTCACCGATCGTACTTCCGTCAAATCCATCAATTTCAACAGAACGATCAGATAGTGCAACAGCAATTTCTCCACGATCTCTCAATAAATCTTCTCTATCTGGATAAGTGGTACTTACATCATCTAAGTAATCGGTGTACAGATATCTTGCCCCAATCTCTATATTAATACTCCACTCATAACTCAAATCCAACTTAATACCGCCGCCATAGGCAAAACCACCCTGTATAGTATAATACTCTTCCCCTTTAAACTGCCCCTCTGTTCCCAATTCACGGAGTTCATATAATACACCATCTAATTCTGCTTTTGGGTTAAAATAAAAACCTGTAAACCCTGCAAATAGATAAGGCGTAAAGAAATAATCTTTACTACCATGTATATAAGGTAGAAAGTTAAATTCGAACTGTGCCGTTGCATCAAAAATCGGAGATTCAAACCTTAGATTACGGGCGCGTTCAAAAGTATTACTTGATTCAGCATCATCAGCACTAACAGAGCCATAGCTCCCAGAGAATTTAATGGCAATTCGGTTATTGAAGTTATAACGAGCGATGATACCTCCAGAAAGGCCTGGGCGACTTAAATCGTAACTCGTATTCAAGTCACCAAAATAGTTAGTTGTACCTAACCATCCACCTGCTTCCCAACCATTTTGGGCATTCAAAACGAAAGCAGTACACAGGCAACCAAACAAAATAAATATTTTTTTCACTATAATTCTTTTTTAAGACTCCAATGAGTCTAACTGTTTCCAAACGAACGCAAAGTTATGATTTTTTAAACAGTACTCTAACGCCTTTCCTACTTAAGATGTTATAAAATATCCAAAGGATAACAAAAAAAGGGGCAATGCTCTTTAGCATCGCCCCTTCTATTCGTTAATGATTAACGAAAAATCATTAATCCTTATGGTTTAGAAGATTTTACTATAAACTTTTTAGAATTAATTAATCGATCGTTCGTAATTACATTTAAGTAATACATTCCGCTTGGTAATGCACTTACATCAATTGTTTCTAAAGTTTCTTCTACGCTATCAATTTGACGAGAGTAAATGGATTGACCCACCTTATTCAGTACATTAATTTTAACTTCTTGCCCAAGGAATTTACCCATTTTAATATTGATCTCCTCTGTTGCTGGATTAGGGAATACAGATAATTCAGTGATTTGATCTGTATGGCCTGCCACCGCATTAGCACCAGTAACTTCTGGTGTTGAAAGCGGTCCTGGCGCACTCCCCGTTACACTTACATCAGAGAAAACGCCTACACTTGTAGCGTTTATATTTGTACCTTCAGAGTACATACCTACATAAATACAATTACTCATCAATATATACGATTGAAGAATTGGTGTCCAGCTGGAGCCATCAGCAGAGAATTCTGCTACAAAGTAATCTGAGTCACCAAAGCCAAAGTTTGTACGTGTGATACGTAACCACATATTATTACTGAAAGCCGGGAATTGCAGTGATTGTGCTGGGAAGTTCGATTGTATACGAATTTCACGACGAATGAGATTCAGTAATTGTGTTTCAAGACCTACTTTCTTAGCCCCTGGCACTAAAGTTTCACGCATTTGGATTCCTGCATATCCACCAATACCAATAAAATCTGCAACTCTTGCAGTTATGGAAGCGTTTCCACAAAGTTCTTGGTAAACGAAATGCTGTTTATCTACAAAGGGAGTACTAAACCCAGAAGATTCTACCATATAAGTGCCTTCACACGAATCAAAATAGCTATCGCCATTTGCCGAACCAATATCAGTAGATGCCCAAGGAGCTCCGATAGACACTTCACAAGACGTACAGAAAGAAGTAGTTTCAGAAGCGCCAAAAGCACCTCCAGATGCTAGTATATTTCCGCCTACATCAGTCAAGGAGTAAGAACCATTACCAAATCCACAACAGATACCGTCGCCAGATGAATCAAAGATTTCGAACTCGTAGCAATCTACATCAGAGCAAAGCTGCTCTACAACAGTAGCACCAGCAGTACTATAAGGACCACCGGTCTGCACCACATCACCACCATCGGTACGTAATTCCCATGTAGTCTCCGCAGGGAGATTATCTAAAGTGATAGAAAGTGTCAATCCAAAGTTTTCACATTCTTCTGGACACTCTTGTTCAGTTACTAATACTGTACCATCACCTTGTGCTCCACCAAATCCATCAATTTGTACATAATACGGGGTGTAAGGCGTCACTTCGATATCTACAGAGGA
>JAKVCU010000095.1 GCA_022448955.1 Saprospiraceae bacterium | reverse complement strand
CTATCGTCAGTTACTTATAATTTTCGAAGGGACAATTTTATTATACAAGCAATTTTGACTAGCCGCTTAAAAGCCATGGTATGCATGTTTAAACACATGGTTTTTTCGCTAATGTCGATAAAATAAAATCTCATTCAATGATAATCTAAAGATAGGCGTCAAAATATTCTTAGTAATTTCGTCCTTTGTAAAAAGGGATGGAAATTAGTCCTTATTAGAAACAATTAACTACTATTTTTTAAAAGTTTACAAATAGTGACCCTCAAAAGACCGATATGATAAATGCTGTTAGTCCAGTAATTAATAATCAACGTATGTCAAAGCAAGAAACGAAAGTGAGTCCTTTTTCAGCAGTTGAAAGACAGAAGACAATTTATACTGCAGGGATGAGCGGTCAAAAGCCCAAAATTCCAATTGATCTTACTCAACTAGAAACTGTTGCCAAGGATCGTATTTCCAAAGAAGCATTCGCTTATATTTCTGGAGGTGCAGGAAAAGAATTGACGATAGGGTCAAATAGAAATGATTTTAGCAAATGGCAGATTTTACCTCGAATGCTAAGGGATGTTTCTGAGCATGATACATCCATAGAGCTTTTTGGCAGGAAACTTCCTTCTCCAATAATGCTTTCTCCAGTTGGAGTACTCGAAATGGCGCATAAAAAAGCGGATTTAGCTGTCGCTAAAGCTGCTGCCAAACTTCACATTCCGTATATTCTTTCCAATCAAGCATCTACCCCTATGGAAGAAGTGGGCAAAGTGATGGGAGATGCTCCCCGATGGTTCCAATTATATTGGAGCAAATCTTATGAATTAGTTGAAAGTCTGGTACAAAGAGCGGAGGCTAGTGGTTGTGAAGCTATTACTGTCACTCTTGATACAACTATGCTCGGCTGGCGGATGCAAGATTTAGATCTAGCGTATCTTCCTTTCCTTCGCGGAAAAGGCATTGCTCAGTATACAAGTGATCCTGTTTTCCAAAGCCTAGTCGATAAGGCAGATCACCAAGCTCGCCCTGATAATAGAATCACACTTGATACGATCTTAGCACTTATCGATTTAATGAAAACCTACCCTGGAAACTTCTTCAAAAATCTACGCTCTGGCCGCCCATTAAAAGCAGTCCGCACGTTCATTAATTTATATACAAAGCCCTCTCTTCATTGGTCAGATCTAAAGTTTTTGAGAGAAAGAACCAAGTTGCCTATTGTTTTAAAAGGTATTCTTCATCCAGAAGATGCACAAATTGCGATCGATCATGGCATAGATGGGATTATTGTTTCCAATCATGGTGGACGCCAAGTAGATGGTTCGATTTCTACTATCCAAGCTTTACCTGCTATTAAAAAAACAGTTAAGGATCAAATTCCACTAATTATAGATAGCGGTATTCGTACTGGAGCGGATGTAATGAAAGCACTTGCACTTGGAGCAAAAGCAGTTTGCATTGGTAGGCCCTATGTTTATGGCCTTGCACTAGATGGCCAAAGGGGTGTAGAAAGCGTTATCTATAACCTTATGAGCGATTTTGAGCTCAACATGCGTTTATCTGGTTATAAATCTATTGAGGAACTACAACCAGATATTCTTAAATTTGTCCCTTAATATTATGCAGATACATAAATGGATAAAAAAGAATTAGCAGATACACAGGCTTTGATCGTCCGTGATTTTGAAATTGAAAAATCACCAGACGAGCAATTATCTGAAGAAGCCTTATTTCAATTATTAGCAGATCAAATCGCCTATATGATTGAATACCGATTGGAATTTTTGCTTAGTTTGATGTACCGAATGGATATTGACGAACGCAAAGTCAATAAAGTCTTACATCCTGCAGCAGAGGACCCTGCCAATATTGGCTTAGCCAAATTAGTATGGGACAGACAACAGCAAAGAGCATTTACCAAAAAGTTCTATAAACAAGATCAATTGGACGACTTGGATGGACTAGAGCTATAAGCTCTTCTAATTAAGAAGAGCTTATAGCTCGTGCAACCAATTTTGGACTGCGATCCTCTTTGAAGTAGCCCCAGTGCTTTTCTGGTTCTAGTGGATCAGGCGAACCCTTCCATGATTCATCAAATGCTTCAAATAGGAAGGTAATGATGTTTTCTTTTGAAATCCATTCCATCAATTCGTCACAGTAAATCTTTTGTAGGGCTTCACTTGCATTTGCCTTTTCAATTCCGTGCCCATTGGAAGCAGTAGTCCATCCTGCCTCCGTAATAACAATGGGTTTATCAGGATACAAACTAGCAATAGAATAATAATTCTCTTTGGTATAATGCAAAGCTTCGTGGATAGATTTGTATTCCCATACTGGATAGGTATGAATGGAGATAAAATCGACCTCTTCGGCCAAAGGTTGAAGCTTATCTTTCCAAGGCACATAGTTTTCGCAAAATGTGACTGGCTGCTTCGTTTGACGCTGAATACGCTTTACATATTCAATTACGCTTTCAACAGGTACTAAATGGTCGGTCCAATCCACACAGGCTTCATTTCCGGCAGATAAAGAGCAAATGATATCAGGATAGCGATTGGCCCATTCAATTAATAAATCGATCCGTTTGCTATTCTTTTTAATATTAGTACGCAATTGCATTTTTTTATAAATACCCCCTCCCCACGGACAATTTGGGTTATTTACTTCAGCAGCAATATAAGCCCCTAGCATTAGCTGAAAGTCTAACTGCTCTTTTTGGATCACCTCGATAACTGTTTGTGCATGCTGATCACAATCATATAATCGCAAATACTTCCAATGCCCTTGCAACAATAACAAATCTTCCTTGATTTGCTCATAGCTAGGGTGTTCTCCATCTGGATGTTGCCCAGCCCGAAATCCAGAATAACAAATCGCATTTCCATAAGGAAATGGCATCTTCGATTCTACTCTCATTAAATCTTAAAATTTTAGCTGCTCCGCTTTATCCCACAAGCCCCAAAAAGCTCCTACATCTCCCTCTGCCCCTACTTTCCATGATTCGTCGAAAGACGAAAAGTAATAGATGGGAATGTCGTTCTCTAGTGTCCACTTTTGCATATTCAGAAAATAACGAAGAGCATTCTCCCATGAGGGATGCGCGTCACCTAAACTCTCGCCCTGACTAGGCCAGCCTGTTTCTGTAATAATTATTGGTTTTCCTTGACTGGCCGCCATCGCCTGAAAATACATTTGTTGAGCATGCATTAGAGAATAGTCAATATGACACCCTTCCCAGAACGGATAACAATTTGCTAGCACAACATCACAAGCTTCCACCAATTGAGGATGAACACTAAATTCATAGTATGCATCAACGTAGCCAACTGTCACATCCGGAAGTGCTTCCTTGACACGAGCAATATATCCCAACAGCTCATCAAGCGATAGATCACCCCGATACAAGACCTCATTACCAACAGCAGCTATATCTACACAACCATCCTGTGCCAAAGTGATAAGCCCTTCGATTTCGTTTTCGATCAGGTCCTTATCAGTGCCTAACCAAGCCCCCACCATAGTTTTTAATCCAAACTCTTCCTTAGCAATCCTAGGAATCAATTCATTCCCTTCAATACACGAAAAGGATCGTACTGCTTTGATATGGGGTGCAATGATAGATAATCGACGACGAACCTGCTCAGCAGATAGAATGACTCCTGGTTCTTGCCCTTCTTCGTAAGCACTGAAACACAATCCGTAAATACCATCTTCCAGAACATCTTTGAATAATTGCTTAGACTGTGCTATGGTTTTGCCAGAAAAATCTTGTCCTTTTAACCGTTTAAATCTTTCAGCTTTAAATGACATATCCCCTTACTTTACTTATTTTGATGAATTGATTTGTTTTATCAAACGTATTTCTTGGATTCATTTTTATCCCACAAGCCCCATTGCCCTCCCACGGCTCCTTCTTGAAATACTTTCCAAGACTCATCGAATGAGGAGAAGTAAAATAATTCGACAGCTTCAGCTTCAGCCCACTGCTGAACATCAATAAAATACTTCATTGCATTTTCGGGTGTAGGCTGGGCCTCTAATACGTTTTGACCTGCACTTGGCCAACCAGTTTCTGAAATGATTACCCTTTTACCCTTAGCAGCCTCTTGTGTAAGCTGATACATCTGCTTCAAATATGCTAAGGCATAGTCACTTCCTGCACCTTCCCAGAAAGGATAACAGTTGATCAAAACTACATCACAAGCCTCTACCAGAGCTGGACGTTCTAGAAAGTGATAATAAGAATCTACATAGCCTACCGGAATACCTTTAGGCAAGGCCTTTTTCACCTGATGGATATAAGTAATGACTTCCTCCTCTGAAAGTTCTCCACGCAGCAATACCTCATTACCAACAGCGGCAATATGTACTTTCCCTTTATGTGCTAATTGAATGAGCTGGTCAATTTCCTGCTGATTCCGTTTTTTGTCACTGCTAATCCAGGCTCCAACCATTGAATTAAGACCTTTTTCACAGGCGATCTTAGGTATGAGTTCGTTACCTTCCGTTACGGAAAAAGAACGAATCCATTGGGTATGTGGCATGATGATATCCATCCGTCGGCGGATCTGATCTTCCGAAAGGACATCACCCGTTTCCTGCCCTTCGATATATGGGCTAAAACATAAACCATGGACACCTTTTGCGAAAGCAGGAGCAAAGATCGACCTAACTTCAGCACGAGATTTACCATGAATATCAATACCCCTAACACCATTAAGCACTAACCCATTATCAGAGAGCGATTGTAAGCGACCCAACACATAAGAAGATGATGATTTAGGTGCTTCTTTACGAGCATCAATCTTAGCCCGGGTTTCAAGTGCTTTTTCTTCAGTAACACTATAATCGCGCATTACATACATTGCGATAAGCGTACCTAATATAGGCAAGCCTGAAAAGACTACCCGCAACCCAATGATAGCGCCCTCCTGTTCTGTTCCTGGAATACCTTCCTGAAAACCAACAATAGATAAAATCACCCCACTTAATCCACCTGCAATAGCAAAGCCAAACTTTACCATCCACCAATATATTGCACCAAATATCCCTTCTCTTCGCTTGCCGGTATTCAACTCATCCAAATCAATAACATCAGAAGTCATTGACATCATAAGGGTAAAAAGGCTTCCTATACCAAAGGAAAAAAACGGTAACGCAAATATGAATAAATAAGGTTTTCCTGGAATCAAAAGAAACCAAAGCATGACATAACCAATAATCGAAATACCTTGAGACAAAAGAAAGGCCTTCTTCTTTCCAATCTTTCGGGATAACCACGCAACAACAGGAATCACAATAAAGGTAGTGGAAATGGCCCCCAAACTTCCAAAAAGTGTAGGCCAAAAACCAGCATTTGCCGCATCAGCATCACCATTGAATAAATGATAAACAATGATAAAGAATGTGAAGGTCGCAACCGTATTAAATGCATTGAAAATAAAAAAAGTAGAAATACACAGTTTTCTGAAAGGTTTAATATTCAGCGCTTCCTTAAACCCAAGAATAATTTCATTAAAACTTCCTCCTATATTTTTCAGGGTCATTGGAGAATAATCCTTATCCAGAGTTGATTCACTCTTGATAAATAGTGCAGGTACCATAGCGACAATCATTAAAATAGCCCCTACCCAGATAGCAAGCGTTCTGGTAGCTGTTTCTGCATCAATGAACCACCCATCAGGGCCATTATCGTACATAACGACCCAAAACCAAGGGGCGATAACCCAAGCCCACTGACCGATCCATTGAGCGGTAGCCATGATATTTGTACGCTCGTGAAAATCATCACTCATCTCATACCCCATTGCTACATAAGGTACGCTGAATATCGTTAGTCCCAAATAAAAAATGAAGGACCAAATCATAAAATACGTGAAATTGTAATTGAGGGAAACTACTACCCCTGTTGCAGGGTCGGTTTTGTATAATTGCCACATCATAATAAAAGCAACTCCCATTATGATAGCTCCTATCATTACATATTGTCTACGCCGTCCCCACTTGGATTTCGTATTATCCGAAATAAAGCCCATGATAGGATCGGTGAAAGAATCAAAAATTCTAGGAAAGAAGTAAATAATACCCCACATCCAGCCGGGGAATCCTAAATTTTGAACTAATACGACCATAAATATCCCCAGGACTGCTGGAAACATCTGATTGGCCAACATCCCCAATCCAAAAGCTACTTTTTGTCCGAATGGTACTTTACCCGAAGTTGTAATTGTGCTACTCATCATTTGCAGTTTTAGAGTTGATCATAATAGTTTGAATGGCCTGTCCGCTGATAGCAATAGTTTCACGCTCATTGCCAAGCTCTAAGCTTATCACCTTTTCTTCTAAGTCTTGATTAAGAATGATTACAGCAATCGATCCATCTGGATTCTTGGCAGCTGTTGCCATGAGCATATCATCTGATAAATCAAACCCAATCCGTGTAGCTCCCGGACGAATGAATCGGCTGAAGTGCGCCAATGTATAATAAAGAGGAGTGAAATATACTTCATCCTGAGCTTGATCGACAATCACAGGCGCAATACACCAATTATTAGCCCAGTTGGGTCCTCCTTGTCGATCAAGCACCATATTCCAGTCTACCCATCCATCTACCCAATTATTTAGGCAACCAATAATATCGCGTGCATATCTATAAACAGGTACATATTTAGGATGTAAATATTTTTTATCTTCTGGCGCCCAAGTCCAGCCCCAATCAGTAGCTTCTTTGGTCCAGTACCAAGCATCGTCTTGCCATTTAGGAACTTGTGCATCAATACAACCTTCCGTATGAATTAAGTGTTTGTTAGGGGCAATCTGGTGCGCATATTGAAGTGCTTTAGGAAACCAGTCATAAGTACTCTCATACCAATGAACAGCTGTACCTCCATAATACTTGGCGGTAGCCTCATCTCGATACATAGCATCCACCCATTCTTTTAATTCAGCACCACGATTCTGATCGTAGCCCATCAGTACTACATCCTGACCATCATTTTCAAGTTGTGGACCTAAATGATTCTTTACGAATACATTCATTTCCTCTGGAGTAAAATGCATACTCTCCCAGTTGCTGTCATTACCTAAGGGTTCGTTTTCTACCGTAAGGCCCCAAATTTCGATACCTTCTGCGCGATATGCATCTAAGTACTTTGAAAAAAACAAAGCCCATGTATCGTAATATTCAGGCAATAGTTTTCCGCCTTTCCAATCCTGATTGTCTTTCATCCAAGGTGGTGCGGTCCAAGGTGACGAAATAATCCTGAACCCATCTTTGGAAATCGCCATAGCCTCCTTGATCATTGGAATGATATCATCTTTATCCTCTTCAATGGAAAAATTTTCCAAGTTCATATCATTCGCTACTGGCGCATAGGAATAGTTCCCTAAGGAAAAATCACAAGAGTTGATATGAGTACGAGTTAGAGAGTACCTAGCTCCCTCTTCTCCGAAGTAAGCTTTTAATATTTTTTGACGATTAGCATCCCCTAATTCATTTAATAAATAGGCAGACGCTTCTGTAAAGGAACCTCCAAAGCCAGTAATCGTTTGGAAAGTTTTTTCTGGGTGAAGTCGAATACTACTAGCCTCTGCATTCGTTTCAAATTCTGTTAATTGCTCTAATTGATTACCTGATGCAGAGGTTTCAAAAACTTCTACTTCTAAGTTATTTTTTTTAGACGTGCATGAACTCAAGATTCCCGCAATTAATAGGATGAGATAATATGGCGTTAAGCGTTGCATTTTTCTATATTTTGCGAAAGCACTATTCAACAGCCTTAATAGGCGGTGCTTTTGTTGCTTCTAAAAGTTGTTCCTTATTTCCTGCATACGTTTTCGTTATGGTATTTTCGCCTCTTTTTAAGCCTTCAAAGGCTCCAGCATCGACCAAATCCCAAATCGCATATTTTGCTTGCCCTTGTAGATTAATTAATCCGAAATGATTTTCTGAACCACCTGGATTTCCAGCATCTTTCCAATTTTCATCAAATGCTTCAAAATAGAAGCAAGAGATACTGTCCTTGTTCGTCCAGTCTCTCATCAACTGATGATAAATACCTTCTTTATATTCATCTGTTGCCTTGGACCCGTCAGGACCATAAAAGCTATTCGAAGCACTTGCCCAGCCTGTTTCACCGATGTGCATAGGCGTAGCAGCAGCAATGCTGTCTACATATTTTGCGGTGTTGCCATACTGTTTTTTGGCGTAAGCCAGTGCTCTTTGCATGGCAACATCTATCTGTTCCACTTTCGTTAAATCGCTCTCTTCCTCTATTATCCCCCAAAAGTCTGGATTATAATGGGTATCGTGCATAGGGTAGGTATGCAGGGAAACATAATCCACTGCTTTGATCAATTCTTCTAAATCTTTTACATGATATTCTTTTCCGCCACCACCCCAAGAAGCAAAATTATCAGAGCTCGTTATCCAAAGATCTTTAGATAAATGGCCATCTTCTTTTAGCTTTTGCAAATGGCTTACCCATTTCAAAATGACGCCCGGCTGTACAAAGTAACTGGCAGCCCATTTGACCATGGCTTCATTACCTACAGCAATAACTTTTACGATATCATCATACTTTTTGGCAAGGTCTACTGCTCTTTGTATTTCTACAGCATTGGCTTCAGCATCCTCTTCCTCATGATTAGGATTCGCTGTAAAAGCATCTTTACAGTTGATCCATGCACCGAGCATGACATACATTTCAAAGTTAGGATCTTCTTTTTTTAACTGATCGATTGCTTCTAAGACATTAGAAGCATGAGGGAAGTGGGTATTATATGTTCGTAAAACCTTAATATTCATAGCAGCAAGAAGCTTCATATCTTCTTTTAACTGCTCCATAGTAGGTTGAACATCTCGTGTATTTTGGCGATAGCCGCCATAGGAAATGGCCTGGTAATCAGGGTTCCCTAAGATATCTTTTGCGGTCAATGCTATAGGCGTAGGCTCAATGGCCTCCTCCTCTGCCGTTTTGTTTTGATTTTCACATGAAAAAAAGAGGGCAAAAGATAATAATATGACTAGAGTAAAGTTGACTTTCAAGTTTCTTCGTTTTGTTGGCAGTTTCAATAAGGGAGTAATGAGCAAGTAAAGAATGAACTCACTTGCTCATTATTCTTTTGACTTTTGACAAAGTACTAATGACTAGTTTCTATTCTCATAAATTTTAACATAGTCGATTAGCATCGTCTGAGGAAATGGCGTTTGGCTAGTAGGAAAACCTACGTAATTTCCGCCAACGGCCAAGTTCAGAATAACATGGAAAGGATGATCATACACCCATTCGCCAGGAATATCTTCAGGTGTTACCTTCATAAATAGGGTATCATCTACGAAGAAGTACATATAATCTACGCCCCATTCTACTGCAAAAACATGGAAGTCATTATCAAAACGATCTTGTTCTAAAGTGAAAGACTTCGTAATTGAGTTACCACCAGAATAACCTGGTCCATGAAGAGAAGAATTATTAATATTTGGAAGCTGTCCTCTTAGCTCCATCATATCAATTTCACCACATTGTGGCCAGCCTACTTCATCAATATTAGATCCTAACAGCCAAAATGCTGGCCAGATACCTGGTCCGTAAGGCAGCTTCATGCGTGCCTCGAAACGACCATACGCTTGTTCTACTTTTCCTTTTGTTGTTATTCTTGCAGAAGTAAATGCTGAACCTGCAAAGTTTTCTCTTCTAGCTACGATAGCTAAGTTACCTTCGCCATCAAGAGAAGCATTTTCTGCACGATCTGTATCATATTCTAATTGTTGGTTACCCCAGTCGGTACCAATATCAAAGTTCCAAAAATCTGGATTAGGCAAAGTACCTTGATCCCCATCAAAATTATCTTCCCAAACCAACGCCCAGTCTCCAACAACCAAATCGTCATCGTTGTCAAGACAACTTTGAAAGCTAATCGCTACAAAAGCAAGCAAAGTAAAAATTGCGAAGTATGAATTACGCCACTTCATGTTTTTATTTTTAATTCTCATAGATAGCGTTATCCATCTATATTGTGGAATAGGTCTATCGGAGAAAGTTTAGTTAATAATGATTGTATTTGAAGCGATTAGCATGCTTCAAACATACTAATCGCTATCCTTAAGCCTTCAACTCTTATTCCTTGTAGAAGTATAAGTTATCGATGTAAATCGTACTCGCTCCTGTTGGCTGACCAACAAAGATATATTGTGCTAAATGACCTGTAGTTGTTAGATTCACAAAGTCTGACAATGGAATATCATAACTTATCCACTGGCCTTGTGCTGGATTTGCATATTGCACCTCATGTTCTACATCATCACCACCATCAAAGGCACCATCCGCTCCAAAATCAACAATTTTGAAAGCAAAGTACTCTGCATCTGCCGACCAAACATCGATGTGAACGTGTGTCATTTCTGTTGCATCAATGGTACTAGCTACAGTCTCAATTCCTACGAAGTTCAATGCAGAATATTTCTTTACTGCATTACCCGCTACCATGATATCTTCGAGAGTAGCATCTGACCAATCGGTTCTCCAAGTGTCAACAGTTACGTCATTATAAGCATCACTGAATAATGAAATCACATCGCCCGCAGCTTGTACAGGTGTTGGTGCTGCCATAGTAGGTTCTGTAGGGTTTCCACCGCCACCGTCTTTGTAGAAATAGAAATTATCTATATACACAGTATTTGCTCCTGTTGGCTGACCAACAAAGATGTATTGTGCCAAGTGGCCTCTTGTCGTTAAGTTCACGAAGTCTGATAGTGGGATATCATAACTTACCCATTGTCCTTGTACTGGATTTGCATATTGCACCTCATGTTCTACATCATCACCACCATCAAAGGCACCATCCGCTCCAAAATCAACAATTTTGAAAGCAAAGTACTCTGCATCTGCCGACCAAACATCGATGTGAACGTGTGTCATTTCTGTTGCATCAATAGTGTTAGCCACAGTTTCAATACCTACGAAGCTCAATGCGGAGTATTTCTTAACTGCATTACCCGCTACCATAACATCTTCTAAAGTAGCATCTGACCAATCGGTTCTCCAAGTATCTACCGCTACATCATTGTAAGCATCACTAAATAGGGAAATCACATCAGCTGCAGTTTGGGTTGGCATTGGTGCTGCCATCTGCGGATCTGTTGGATTTCCACCACCACCTCCATCTCCTTTATAGAAGTAGATATTGTCGGCATAAACGGTATTGGGATCGCCTGAAATAATCATTTGAGCGATGCTACCCGTAGTTGTCAGACCTGTAAAGGCAGATAGTGGCAGATCAATTTCTACCCAATTACTACTTGCTAAAGCAGGAGAAGTTGTAGCATCTATTGTAATTTCATGTTCAGTATCATCACCACCATCAAAGGTACCATCTGGGCCAAAATCCACTAACTTAATTCTGAAAGCAGCTGGTGCTGCTGTTGGGTCTGGCGTCCAAATATCCATGTGAAAACGGTCCATATCTGTAGCATCGATTGGTTGACTTGTGAATTCGATACCTGCGTAAGAAAGCCCTGTATATAACTTAGCATCATCCCCTGCAATCTGAACATCAGTGACATCAGCCACGTCCCAATCAGCAGACCATGTATCAACTGTTATATTATTATATGCATTACTGTAGATAGAAATCACATCAGAAGCATCCACTGTTGGTGTTGGTGCCGCTGCTTGTGGCCCACTTCCGCCAGTTCCCCCATCTCCATCGTTATAATAATAGACATTATCTACGAAGAGATTTGGCAAATCACCTGATAGGACCAATTGAGCAATATTAGTACGGCTCGTCAAGCCTGTAAAATCAGAAAGCGGGATATCGATACTAACCCATTCTTCAGTTTTTAATGTTGGTGAATTAATTGTTACTTCATGAGAAGAATCATCCCCACCATCAAAATTACCATCTGCTCCAAAGTCCACTAACAATACTCTAAATGCTGCTGGAAGTGCAGTTGCATCTGGTGTCCAAATGTCCAGATGAAAATGTGTCATTTGAGAAGCATTAATTTTTTCTGCCTCCGTCAAGATACCTACAAAGTTTAGTTGCTTGTATCGTTTCACATCATCATTACCAATTTTGATATCTTCTACCTGAGCAGTAGAGAACTGCCAGAAAGGATTCCATGTATCTACGACTACATCATTGTATACGTTACTAAACATGGAGATTACACTATCTTGACTTCTTGTAGGGGTAGGTGCTGGCTGGGGGGGGCGGATAGCATCGCCTGAAGATTCAATTGTTAAAGAACCTAAGGCATCTATATCTCCAAGTTTAGCAGTAATTGTAGCTTCTCCTGCATCTAGTACCATTGCTTCACCAGTTTCACTAACGGTAACAACGCTTGTATTAGAAGAGGTATATTCTAAATAAGCTGGCTCAAAATTCACACGCTGATCTATACCATTAGGCATATTAGCGATCATAAATGTTCCACCAATAGGTAGTTTATCTCCAGTTTCTGCTGTAATAACTTGATCTTGAGTTTCTAAGATAGCAGGTCTTGGATTAGAGATCGTTCCTAATTTTTCAAACTTTACCTCATCAATCCAAAAAGTATAACCTAAGCCATTTTCTGGTCCTTCAGAGTAGAAAAACATACCTTGTTCCTGTGTAAGTTTTGAAGGATCTGGAATAGGTATAAAATATTTTTTCCAATTGGTATTTACCGCCACACCTGAGAGTGTTGCTGCATATTTTGCTTCCCCTAGATCATTACCAAAGCCGACTAGATCGAGGGTAGCTGGCTGAGAAGCTTTTGCCCAGAAGGTAAGAACGTCGAAACCAGTTAAATTACGTCCCACAGAAGTAAAGAATGCACCACCTGCGTAGGCACCTTCAGGATCTTCAAAATCAGGTACTTCGAAACGCATGGAAGCTGTTCCTTTGTAGACAACGTTGTTATCTACTTCAAAAGCGGTAACTTTGGAACCTCCAAAAGCTGCATAGTTTAGTCCTCCGCTAAATCCATCAAGAAATACATTACCATCGACTGGGAATTCAGCAGGTTCTAAATCATCTAAATCTCTAGAACAACTGAACGGAAGTGCTAGGATCAGCGTAACCAAGAAGAAATGTAAATAATTATATCTTTGAATAGTATTCATTATTCTTTATTGTTAAGTTTTATTTGCCAATATTAAAATGTAAATATGTTCTAATTTCCCATTCTTGACCTAAGTCACCAACTGCATCTGGATCACAAACCTCTTCACCAGCTGCATTGATAATGGTACCTGGACAATAGCGAGGAGAATACTGATCCAAAGAGCGCCATGTCACCATAAGCCCTGCTCTTGTATCAGGTAGAACGAACCAGTTTGGTTTGCCCAAGTTGATAGAAACATCGCCAACTAATTGCATTGGGAAAGTCAAGTTAAAATCGCGATGATAATCAAAAGGTCCCCAATCATTTACTTTTACCATTGAGGTCAATTTCATGTTTTTATAGATCATACGAATATCCGTTCCAAAGCGTTCGATCAACCTTGGATCACTACCGTTGGCCTGGGCATTACCACCATATACATTAGCAATGATTCCAAATTCTGGCCCTAACTTAGAAACGATACGCGCATGCGCTTCCCATAAATCTTGAGCAGGAGGTGCTCCAGGAAATGCGAAGATAGTACGTCCATCAGCAAAGATACCAATACCGGCGTCCATTGTTGTTGGCAAGTGACGATACACAAAGCCAGCACTTACTGCTAGTTTGGCATCTTCCTTCATGTCATTATCCCAATCATACATCCACGTTCCAGGTGTAGGGTCATAAGTGAATAAAATCTCCCCGGCCACAGTTTCTCTGTTCCATCTAACGGAGAATGGGTCATCTAAGATATTTCTAGGTCTTCCTGGGGCATCTACACCGAAAGGAATTGGTCCGACAATTGGTTTTTGCCATAAGAAGTTAGGAGCAATCTGTAAATCACCGATAAGGTAGGTGAATCCAGTCAAGAAGTTATATTGGTTACCACTCCCACTATCTTTCAATTTCCATCCTGTAAAGGTACGAGTATAATCGGCACCTCCATTTGCTACTAAGCCCATAGCAGCACCTTGAGCATACCAGTTGATAGGGCCAGCAGAGAAAGTCAGTTTTACTTTCCCTCCCCAAGTATCTGTATCATTAATTTGATCTTGGAACACCACCTCACTGTCTTCAACATCTTCCAATAATTGGAATGTTCTTCCTACTAGTGGTTGTCCACCCCAGATACCACCTACTTCAACACCAACGGGACCAAGTTCGGTTTTCAGATGTAAAGTAGCTCTTCTTGTCACAGGCATTGGAATGGCAAAAGAACTCACAGTAGGAGCAGGCTCTGAAATATCTTCATGGAAAATACCTGTTACGTCCACCTTCCCGATTTTACGACCATACTTTAATAGTACAGCAGGGTTAGCACCCCACCAAAGCTGTGGTCCAAACGCTACTTTTAATCCAGAAAGGCTCTTTTTACCTTCGAACTCAAAACCAAATGGTGCTTCACCATTATAGATGTCCATATTTGGTCCATAGTTCGCTTCAGGATATAGACCAAAGAAATCACCTTCATATCCCCAGTGGTAGTGACCAGTACGGTAGAAGCCCTTCAAATCATACCACTTATGATTCCACTCAAAATCCATGTTATATAGAGCAAAACGATTAATATCTGTTACTCTTTGTGGACCTTGTGGTGTATTTATTGTTGTTGCACGACCACGGTTTTCGTAGAAAATTTCATTGATTGGATTTTCAGCAACTTGCCCAAGAACGTTGAAAGTGGTACTCACTCTAACATTACTAGTTGGCTGAGCCTCTACTCCAATGAAGAAAGATTGCATATGGTCAAACCCTTGTTCATCTGGATAACTTACCGCATTAGGATCTGCCACTTCTGGCGTTGAAACATTTGTTCCTCCAGTAGAGAAGGTTGTGATCTCACCTCTCAGTGTGCTCAAGCGTACTTTTTTAAGCTGCTCTGTTTCTAGAGCGGCCTTATCGCCACGAGCTTTGATTACAGCATCCATCAAGTTAATATTAGAAAAGTGGCTTTCTACTATCTCAAGTGTAACGCTTTCTGCATAAGGATTTAAATGATGTGCTTCTTTTAAAGAGTAATAAGCAGAACGTGGGAAAAGTTGATACAAACCGCGAGCATTTGTTGGTCCTTTGGCACAAATACCAAACCATTCCTCGTTCATATTATTTTCCCCTTCCAAAAAGTCACTTTGGTATCCTCCATTTGACCATGATGCATTAGAATCATGAACATCTAGGTTTTTAGTTTGTCCAAATTTCCACCAACCATCGCTAAATTGGAAAGTAAAGCCACCGATGGAGTTTCCAGCTTTACCTAATCCTGCAGCATTTTCATAAATTTCTTTCCAATTCCCTACCATATAGTAAGCCTGTGAGCGCTGATCTTCTGCATTTTCAAGCGCGTTGAACGCATCTGCACCAAACTCTGTAAAAAGAATAGGCTTATTAAATTCATCTCTAACCCTATCGAAGGCGTCACCAAAAGATATTCCTCTGTACATATTTGTACCGAATATATCTACATCCTGACATTCTTGTACAATGATATCCATAAATAGCAAATCACCATTACACATAGCTATTGGGTGATTACCATCAATAGCTTTCATGGCAACAGCTGCTTCATTGAAAAGCTTGTACATAGAACGTGCACGAATAGTAGACTTACGATCTTCGATTGGAATTTCTTCTGTCTCAGCACCTTCCCAGAAAAGGCCATAGTTATTCTCATTACCTAAAAGGTATAAAAGAAGCCCTTTTGTGTTTTTGTATTCTTTTACTAATGCCGTGACCTCACTCATTAATAGTTTTTTGGTACGCGGATCAGCATATTCAGTATTTGGCACCCATTCGCCATCTAAGGTCAATCCATAACGCCCAAATGCATGATTCAGCATAGTATAGATGCCATACTTCTCATAGATATATTCAATCCATCTTGGCTGTACACCTGTGTACATACGAACGGCATTTACACCCATATTTTTAAGCATAGACATTTCTGAGTCTAGTGCGGCCTTGATGATGTCATCGGGCTGATTCCATAAACTGTAAGAAAAATTCGTTCCAATTGGAAAATAGTCCCAGTTCATACCATTTACCATGAACTCAGCGCCATTTACCTGTAGGGTCATGCCTTGATTGTCTTTAACAACCTCGACTTGGTCAACTTGTGCGAATGCGGAAAAGGAAGTCAGCAGTAGCAACAGCTGGATAAGGATGTTCTTCATATTCATTCTGATTTTAACAAGTGATTGCTGGCTCAGTCATGGAGGGAAATCTCTCATTTGATACAGCGGATTTTCATACTTTTTGTAATGCTATTTTAACCAAAAAAAGTAGTATTTTGCTTTTTTTATCAAATTAAATATTTCATCTTTTTTTTCATGCTTTATAAACAACACTACTACAAACAAACTCAACAAACAATATAAAACCCTGATAATCAGATGTTATTTTTTTTAAAAAAACTACACATACTCCATTTAATACACATCAAGCAGTACTTTTTAGGAGTGATCATTTTTGTGCTCTTTTGTCAGCCATTGAGCAGTTTCACTGGAAGATATCCAATACAAAACTTTACACCTGCCGAGTATAAGGCAGGTATCCAAAATATTGATTTTGCGCAAAATAGAGATATGACTCTATTTGTAGCCAATAACTTGAGTGTCCTTTCTTTTAATGGTGATGAATGGAATCAAAAGAATTTACAAACTGGAAAAAAGAAGAGATCCTTAAGTTTTGACGAAAGTACTAACCGCCTTTATGTGGGATCACAAGGAGAATTTGGATATTTCCAAGAAGATTGGAATTATGTTTCGCTATCTAGTATGATTCCTGAGCATGCGAAGGATTTTGATGAGGTATGGGACGTATTTATCATGAATGGCCTTGTTTACTTTTGCACCTTTCAAGGTATCTATGTTTACGATGGAGAAAGGGTGAAAGTGGTTAACCAAGAAGCAAAGATTGGTCGTTCATTTAATGTAAATGGAAGGTTATTCACACAAAGTCAGCATGGAAAATTATTTGAACTAAAAAATTTAGAATTAGTACCTACCAATTTACCTGTTTTATTTAAACAGGTCATCGCAGGCATAATACCCTATGAAGAAGGATATTTACTTTTCCACAACTCTGGAGAAATAGCATTTAGTACTTCATTTGGCGTAAGCCGGAAGTTGGATGACTTAGCCAATGCTCTAAAAGGAACTTATGTCAATCATGTATTACAAATTTCTGATACTAGATTAGTTATCTCGACTCAAACGGCTGGGCTTTTCCTTTACAATATTCAAACAAATAGCATTGAGAAAGTCAATGTTCAAAATGGGTTAGCGACCAATGCCTGTCTTCGTTCTTTTCAAGATTATTATGGTAACCTATGGGTTGGGATGCAAAATGGCATCGCCCTTATCCACATCAACTCTCCTATGCGTTTGCTTAGCAAAGAGATCAATATTCAGGGAAGCGGTTATGAAGCTTATGAAACAGATGAAGGTACTTACTTTACCACTTCTAATGGTATCTATTTTTTATCTAAGGGAGCTAGTCAAAGTATATTTCTTGCAGAAGCCAGCGGTCCTGCCTATGGTATAAAAGAGATCGCAGGCAAATTATACGCGGGGCATCATACTGGGCTTTTCCTTTTAGAAAATGGCAACGCAAAGCGTATTGCTACAACAGGAGGTTTATGGAAGGTGCAGCAGCTACAGTCACATCCTGATTATGCAATCGGAGGAACCTATACTGGTCTTTTTCTATTCAAATTAGATAATAATAAGGTACTCAGACCCATACAAACCATTGAGGGCTTTAGCTCTTCGAGTCGATTTTTTGAAGAAGATGAACAAGGCAGATTGTGGGTGGGGCAATATTACAAAGGTCTATATTGCATAAGCTTATCTGAAGATTTAAAAAAGGCAACGGTAAATAAATACTCAAAAAAATCTAACTTTTCTGTAAATGATCAAATTATACTTAGTCGGGTGAATAATCAATTACATTTAGCAACTAATAATGGTTTAAGTGTGCTAGATCCTTTGACGAGTAAGATTAAAAAAGCAGATGTTTTTGATCATCAGATAGGTCGTCAACCCATTTATTTATTTGAAGAAGATCAAAAAAACAATGTCTATGTTCTGGCGGAGAATACGGTAGGATTTTTTAAGCAAATAAGCAATGAAAACTATCAGTTTGTTCCATCTTCCTTATACCAATTGCGCTTTCACTTGAACAATGATTTGCTTCATATTTCGGTAAATACCAATAATGGGGTACTCTTTTCAGCTAATGAAGGTTTCATCCATTATGACCCTAAGTTGGAATATTTAATCAAGTCCAAACAACCATTAGCCATCAAAAAAGTATTTAGTGTTACAGAAGACAAGGTCTTTTATGCTAGAGCTCCTTTTAAAGTACGTCCAGAGAGTATTCCTATCATTGATGTTAATCCTAGTTCAAAAGTGCTAAAATTTGATGTAGAATCATTCCAGTTTAATGATTTAAATACAACAAAGTTCCGCTATTTTTTAAAGGGATTTGACCAAGACTTTGGAGAATGGACAGATGCCACGACTAAGGAATATACGAACTTGCGCGAGGGCGAATACGAATTTACTGCACAAACCCAGAACTATTTGGGTAAAATAACTAATAGTAAGACCATTTTACTAAAGGTTCATCCACCCATTCACAGAAGCTTTCTTGCGAAATGCATTTATATTTTTTTGGGGATTATTTCGCTTACTTTTGTATCGAGATTTCAAAAACTACGCTACAACAGAAAGGCGAGAGAAATCGAAGAGGTAAAACATCAAGAATTGAATGAGAAGCAACAAGAACTTGCACAAATAGAAGCTCAAAAGGAAAAAGAACTACTTCAGTTAAAAGAAGAAAAAACACAAAGCGAATTACAACACGTCAATAAATTATTAGCTGCTTCCGCCATGAACCTAGTCGTAAAGAATGAATTTATTGACTCTATCAAAGAAGCACTCAAAAAACTCCAACAAAGCGATAAAAAAGCAGAGACTAAAAAAGCATTAGAGAAAATCGTAAAGGAAATAGACATCACGCTAAAACTTCAAGACGATTGGGAGCAATTTGAATATCACTTCGATAAAGTGCATGGTGATTTTTTGTATCGCTTAAGAAGTGACTACCCCAACTTATCTCCTAGCGAGCAGAAGCTTTGTGCTTTGTTACGTATGAATTTAAATACAAAAGACATTGCTAATATGTTAAGTATCTCTCTTAGAGGTGTTGAAGTTGCAAGATATCGCTTACGCAAAAAACTTACATTAGAGAAAGGTCAGAATCTTTCCAAATTTATTTTGGAGTATTAATCCCTGCATCCTAAATAGCTTAAGCGGCTAGTCAAAATTACTTGTACAATAAAATTGTTCATTCGAAAACCATAAGTAACTGATAATAGTAAAGTTACGCATGGTTTTTGAGGGGACGTAAAAACCTGTCTACCTATGGCTGAACTTTATTGCACCAATTCCAGCCTGCTGGCAGGCACGGCTTCGGGCAAACTACTTAGCATTCTGAAGCGTCTTAACTACACTGTAGTCTAAATTACAGTGTATTAACCTTTACTATATTTTCCAGGCTGATGCTTCTACAAGCATTATACCAAGAGTGGAATCGATCAAGAGGGAGGGCTTTCATCTCTGAATGATAGGGAGAAATGAAAGCCCTTTGAAATTTATATCTTATTGAAATAAAAATCTTTTTTGGATGTACAAAGTTTTATATCATCTACTTTGACATCTTGCTCCAAGACCATCGCATCCAATTCTAAATATTTTACTTTTACTTGGTAACTATGATCTGGTGTTCTGAGGAAAATAGCCTTTCCATCCTTAGCAAAGCGCCACTTACCATTTTCGATGGCCTCAAACTGATCATGCCCAATAATACGCGTAAAGGAACCATCCGCTCTAAACTCATATTTCACATAAGTACCCACTAATCTTTGCTTCCCTTCAAAGGGATAGTTGGAATTATACCATACACCTACAATGCCGGTGTTAAAGTTTTTATTATTTTTCCCCTGAATAGTTACTATTTCTCCAGGTTTGGCGGTGGGGGTATTNTTAGCAGAAATTGCTTTTCTATACCTTTTAGGATACTCACTACTGTCAGCTAAACTTTTTAGCTCTTTTTCGGACTGACTAGTTGCAGTTATTGGTATCACTGGCAATAGACATAATAATAGGAAGAATGCGTTTTTCATTGTCATTTTTTTGCGGCTTTTTAAGCCTTAGTCGGGTAAAATTCAACAGTCGTTATTAGTTCGTAATGCAATTAAACAACAGTTGATCAAAAAAGTGCTATTCGATTGTTAAATTTTATGTTAAAATTTTATACTGTTTTCTTAGCACAATTTTTACAATTATTCTTTTCACACCATCCTTATTAATACAGACAAAACTTTTCTGCAATAGATGCACAAAAAAGCATGTTTTTTAAAAGTTTTCTTTTTTTTTAGATGAATAGTTTAAAAAGTTCTCCTAACTAGGAGCTCTACTTTTTTTGTTTGCTTTTTAATACAGTTAATATTTAAAATCTGAGTAGTTTTACTAATCATTGTCATCAATTTTTGTTCAAAATGATCATCAAGACAAGAGGCATTGTTTTTAAGGCCATCAAATATGGAGAGACGAGTATGATCGTTGATATTTATACGGAAGAGAAGGGGCTCAGAAAGTTTATCGTTAATGGGGTAAGAAGTAAAAAAGCGAAAACAAAAGCCAGTATGCTTCAGGTCATGTCCATACTTGACATGGTAGTATACGATAGAGAAGATAGAGAGCTTAATCGTATTCAAGAAGTTAAAAGTGCTTTTATCTATCAGCAAATTCCATTTAATATCATAAAAGGAGCTATTGGCCTATTTATAGCAGAAGTAGCCAGAAAAACCATCCGCGAGAAGGAAGAAAATCAAGCACTCTTCCAATATCTATTCGATACTTTTACTTTCCTAGATCAGACATCAAATAGCCCTAGTAACTTGCATATTTCTTTTTTATTAGGCTTAAGCAGCTATTTAGGATTTATCCCGGGAGGAGATTATGCGACTCAAACACCTTACTTTGATTTAAAAGAAGGCATTTTCACCCAAGAAATGATAGGACATTCGCATTTTATGAATGAATACCAAAGTATTCTGCTTTATCAATTTTTACAATTACCACTAGAAGCTTGCCATCAAATTCCCTTAAGCAGGGAAGAAAGAAAGCAATTGCTACAAGATATAATTAAATATTTTCAATTACACATTGACCATTTCCCAAGTATCAATGCACATCTAATCTTACAAGAGGTTCTCAGTTAACTTGATACATTTTGGCAGGAACAAAAAAAGCAATGCTAATGCATTGCTTGAATTGTTTATAGCTAGAATACGCAATATAGTACAGTGTCCTTATTATTAATTCTTATACAAAGGGAATGGTTAATACTTGATCCGGATGAATGACGTCTGGATTTTTCAAGATATCTCTATTGGCCTCAAAAACTTGAGGATACTTCATGGCATCACCATAATAATGTTTAGCAATTAAAGAAAGAGACTCTCCACTTTTTACAGTGTGTTTGTGATAATAATCTGTGTTCTCCACTTTGATATCTGCTTTAAGATCACTTGGTGATTCTCCACCAATTTCTTTGATTTTATCCCACATGCGATCTTTCTGGTACTGTGTCTGAACAGTTCCACCAATTTTAAGAACACCATCTAGTTCTTCGACATAACCGTCTTTTGCTTCAAATTCAGTACCTAAATTAAGGACTGATCGATACTTATCCTGTAAAGACATAAATTACTGATTTTTAGTTTTAAAAAATAAAGGCTTAGATTTATTCTAAAGTCATTGCTGATTTTAGGACGCAAACTTGACGAGAAGTAACAAATATTGGTACAAATAAATCTTTTCGAAAATAAAAAGTACGAATTTCTTTTTAATAAGTTGTTGTATTCGACCAAAGCGCACTAATTTAGGATTAGTAAATTAAGTTTACAAAGCGCACCTAAATAAACATATAAATCTGAAAATCAATACTTTAACAAACAAATCTAAAGCTAAATATATCATTCCCATAGTAAGTGGATATCCTTCCTCTAATCAAAAAAACACATCAGAATTCTTATGCCACCTTACCTTATATCCTTTCCAACAATGAACATATTTACTGTATAGCATAGTCTAATATTGGTCAGACATGAACGATGGGTATCCTAGTGTAGGAGAGTGAGTTAAAAGAAATACAAGCCTTAAAAGCGCAATCAGGGCAAGTAGTCTCCATACTCCTTGTTACACAAAGGCAAGGTATAAGACTTTCAAAAAGATGGAAGCTTGGAATTGACTTAAGGTTTCAAAAAAATACTAGACCCTATATCTCACAAAGCCCTGAAGGTTATGAAACCTTCCATACTGCTATCCCTATTTATCTCAGTTTATACTGCAACAAGGTATTTAGTATAGATAGGAGCTTTTATGTAGGAACATTTTTGAATGGTCGTAATCTGCCTGAATATATTCCATTAGACTTACGCGCTCGGCCTTAACTCAATATGGAATTCGACGGTGGATTCATAGCGGGTGTCGGCTATACGATACATCGTGTCGGAAAGCTAGTCGTCCGATACAACTACGGCATGCGAAAGATCGTTCCTATTAGTAAAGATCAACTCGCAACTAACCAAATGTTAGAGGTGGGTTTAACGATCAGAATATAATCACTTCATTATATAAGATCTAAAGTTTAAGTGGCGTATTTAATTAACTTTAGTTCATGGGATTCTAATTGTGGTAGATGCCTTAGCACAAATGTGCTAAGGCATTGCTATTTTTAGTCTCAACCAATTCTATACTCCATGCAAATAGACCTGCCTTACCTTCCAATCGATATCCAAAATCAAGTCAAAGAAGGTTTTGCAGAATATGTACTCCCTACCTTTTGTTGTAACATGTAATAATGTCCATCACCTTCTACAAAACCTAAGCCTCATTCCCAGATTACATCTAAATCATACGTTTTATTAAATAAGGTAGTTTGTGAATAAAGGGAAATATATAAGACACTAATTGGAAGGATAAAAATATATTTCATGGGAAAAGTTTTAGGGCATGATAAAGCATTATACTTTACCATACCAAGATAGAATTTATTGAATAATAACTAGTTTCTCTTTAAAAATTTGATTTTCGATAGTTACAAAGATGTGATAAACTCCAGAGGGTAAATCTGTTGTTGACCATTCTTGTTTATTGTTTCGTAAAATACCTTGTTTTACTAATTGACTATTTGCATTAAATACGAACAAAGTACCCTTTCCACTACCATCACTAAACTTTGATATCACTTCAGTCGTTCTAGTATTTCTCATTCAAAAACTATATCTCATAATGATCAAGACTATACTTATCACTGGAGCAAGCAAAGGCATTGGCAAAAGAACAGCCGAATTATTAGCAACGGATGGCCATCAATTGGTATTAGGCTCTAGAAACACTAGTCCTTTAAAAGAACTTCAAGCACAATATCCGGACCAGATTATTCTTCAAGATACAGACGTTACTGTCAAAGCACAAGTTATGGCATTGGCGGAGACCGCTGTCGCCAAATTTGGTAAAATTGATGTACTTGTTAACAATGCTGGTTTAGGTCACTTCGACCTAATCGCAGAAGCCAATACAGATGATTGGGATCAAATGATTGATGTCAATTTGAAAGGTGCTTTATATGCTATTCACTCTGTTTTGCCTGGCATGTTAGCTAAAGAAAAGGGGCAAATCATCAATATTGCTTCGGTTGCAGGGCACCATATTTTCCCTCGTTCTGTGGTTTATTGTGCTACTAAACATGCGATTCGTGCGATCTCAGAAGGTCTGCGTTTAGAAAATCAAGACAAAATCCGCATTACAACCATTTCTCCAGGTGCAGTGAATACCTCCTTCGCGGAAAATATCAGCAATGAAAACATTCGTAAAGAATTTAAGTCTTATATGGCTGGTGGCCTTACGGCAAATACCGTAGCAACAGCAATTAAGCAATGTATTGACTACCCAGAGAATGTGACAATGACAGAAATGATTATTCGTCCGAAAAGATAAGATTTAGTTTGGTTATCACCACTCATACATTTATGACACCATTCATCATTTAAAACCATAATGACTCATGTGTTTGCTTTATCTTTAGATAAAAATTAAGAGATGATCACTCGACTGTTATTTGTTTTATTATTAGGATTTAGTTTTCAATTACAAGCACAGGATGTTACGGGTACCTGGAATGGCACATTGGAGGTCCAAGGAATGAAGCTCCGTATTGTTTTCCATGTAGAAAAAAATGAAAATGCTTATTCTACTAAAATGGACAGTCCTGACCAAGGCGCAAAAGGAATCCCTACGGACCAAACCACTTTCGCAGATAATAAGCTAACGGTTAAAGC
The DNA here is from genome assembly GCA_022448955.1 of Saprospiraceae bacterium. Lineage (GTDB taxonomy): Bacteria > Bacteroidota > Bacteroidia > Chitinophagales > Saprospiraceae > JALEHC01. The sequence continues at coordinate 10,699 of JAKVCU010000095.1, read as the reverse complement.
GAGTGCTTTAGGAATGACTTATGAAGGCACCTTCAATCAGGAAAAGAGCACTTTAGAAGGTACCTTTGTACAAGGCCCTGGCAAATTTCCACTTACATTTACTAGAGCAGCGGTTGAAAAACCAAGAAGACCACAGGACCCTACTGATTTTCCTTATCATCAGGAAGAAGTAAGCTTCGATAATACTTCGGATCAGGTTACATTAGCAGGCACCTTAACGCTACCGAAAGACCAAAAAGTTAAACAAGTCGTCGTATTAGTATCTGGCTCAGGCCCTCAAAATCGTAATGAGGAAGTAGGTGTATTTAATCATCGACCATTCTTGGTGTTATCTGATTATTTGACCCGTAATGGTATTGGTGTATTGCGCTATGATGATAGAGGAGTGGCAGCATCAACAGGTGATTTTGGAAAAGCTACTTCTTTAGATTTTTCTGAAGATGCAGAAGCAGCTGTAGAATATTTAAAAAATAGGAAAGATTTGGCGGAAGCCAAAGTAGGAATCGTAGGGCATAGCGAAGGTGGAATGATTGCACCGATGGTTGCCAGCCGCAATAAAGCTGTAGATTTTATAGTATTATTGGCAGGCCCTGGTATTCCAATTGATCAATTAATGCTTTTACAAGCAAAGCTTATTTCTGATTCGCAAGCTGTGCCTACAGCAGTATCTGATGTCAATCAAAAAGCATTAGGCAAAGCTTACAAATATTTAAGAGAAAATCCTGAGAAAGAGCATGTGGAACTGAAAGAGGATTTAGTTCGCATTTTTAAAGATGCCTTAAAAGATTTTCCTCCCATGGTTCAATCAGGTATTGGTGATATAGATAAGTTTGCCAATGATGAGGCAGAAGGCTTATTGAGTCCTTGGTTTTTGTATTTCATCCGATTTAATCCATCTGACTATCTTACAAAGACAAACTGCCCTGTTTATGCACTGAATGGAACGCTTGATCTTCAAGTTTCTTCCAAAGAAAACCTAGAAGGCATTAAGAAAAGTTTGGCGGAAGCCAAGAATCAGACAGTGAAAATAGAAGCATTAGAAGGTTTGAATCACTTATTCCAACAAGCAACAACAGGAGCAGTAAGTGAATATGCTCAAATCGAAGAAACCTTCCAAGAAGCGACAATGGCAAAAGTTGCGGCCTGGATCACAAGTCAGCAATAAAATGGAATTTATTCTAAGTAATAAAAATAAAAGTTTTTGGATCGCCCAGCTAATTAGCTGGGCGCTTCTTGGTGGAAGTAATTTTATCATACAAAGCTTAATTAACTTTCCATTTACCTTAGCTTTCGCAAATTCCTTTTTTATTTTTTTATCTGGCTTTACATTTTCTACCATTTATCGATTCTTAATCAGAAAAATTGACTGGGTTCAATGGAAGATATGGAGACTGTTGGTCTTCATTTTTATTTCTTCTGGTATTTTAGCGGGACTCTGGCTCTGGGGTACAGGAATGTTGTTCGAATTACTTGAACCACAATACCAATTGACCTACAGAGATATACTTGCAAACCTAGGTAATGGCTGCGTCATTTTTTTAATGTGGAATTCTTTCTATTTCTTCTTTAAATTTTACACCAAATTCCATTCCGCAGAAATAGAAAAATGGAAACTAGCTGCCGAAATTAAAGAAGCTCAACTTGGCACTTTAAAAGCACAAATAAACCCTCACTTCGTATTTAACACCCTTAACAACATCAAAGCACTCATTTTAGAGGACCCGAATAAAGCTCGAACAACCTTGATGAATTTTTCTGAATTGTTCCGATATGCGCTTTTAAATACTAAAAAAGAACTGATCTCTCTTTCAGAAGAAGTCAATATCATCCAGCAATATCTAGAGCTATTAGCTATACAATACGAAGAACGACTCTCCTACCGATTTGAAATGGATGAAGCAATCCTAAAAGAGAAAATTCCTCCCTTGATGCTCCAGTTGTTAGTCGAAAATGCGATCAAACATGGCATTGCACTCTCCAAAAATGGGGGTGAACTTATCATCCATATTTATCCCAAAGGCGAAATCTATTGCGTAGATGTCAAAAATACCGGACAGATTAACGAAAGGGCAAGTATTGAATCTAGACTAGGAACTGGCCTGAAAAATATCAATGAACGTTTAAAATTAATTTATGGCAACAAAGCTTCGCTTCAACTTTCCGAAAAAGTTCCTTATGTTGTCGCTAGTCTCCAAATTCCATATCGTTTATGAGAGCATTAATTGTAGAAGACTCTAGGCTTGCTAGGAAAGAATTGAGCAGTATGTTGCAGGCCTTTAAAGAAATTGATATTATTGGGGAAGCCAATGATGGCGAAACGGCTATTGAGCAAATTCAAAAACTCCAACCTGACTTACTTTTTCTGGATATTCAACTGCCTGGCAAAAATGGATTCGAAGTACTGGAATCCTTGAATGAAATTCCACAGGTGATTTTCACCACTGCATTTGATGAATATGCCATCCAGTCTTTTGAGTACAATACATTAGACTATTTACTCAAACCTATTCATCCCGACCGCTTAGAAAAGGCGGTACAAAAAGCCTTACAAAGTCATCTTCCAAAAACCAATACTATGCTGAATGAAGATAGTCGGGTCTTCGTGAAGGATGGAGAACAATGCTGGTTTGTACACTTGGGGGAAGTTCGTCTTTTTGAGTCTATGGGCAATTATACCCGTATCTATTTTGGAAATAATAAGCCGTTGATTCTAAAGTCCCTCAATTATCTAGAAGAGGTACTCGACCCACAAGTGTTTTTCCGTATCAATCGCCAACAAATTATCAATATCAAAGCCGTTGATAGTGTCGTTTCGTGGTTCAATAACAAGCTTAGACTAAAACTTACTTCAGGCGAAGAAGTTGAAGTTTCTCGCCGCCAAACGCATAAAATCAAGGCGTTGTTCAGTTTTTAGTTGGATATTGGTAAAGTTAAACCTTGGCATTAAAAACGAACAACTATACCCCTTGATTGATTATATTTGCCAAATAATTAGCAAGCATATAAAACAATGAAGCATACTTTATTTGGCATTGATAACTTGGACGTCTATTTAGTTTTGGGTGTTCTAGTGTTTTTTGGATTGGTGGAAACGATTAGCGGTCAACTTCGAAGAAGTAAGCGAAGTCCGAGTGACTGGATACAAGAGGTAGGCAGTTTTTTAGTGCTTTCTACAGTTATAAAGCCATTGATTGTTATCTCCGTTCTGCTTATTGGCAACACTTTTTTTTCTGCTTCCGCCAATATACTTTCCGAGTACACTTTATTTTTAGTACTTATTCCCTATTTGCTGATGGACGATTTATTGCAATATTGGTATCATCGCTCTGCGCATGAATATCCTTTTCTTTGGAAACTACATCGTGCGCATCATCAGGCAGAAGAAATGGGCTTCTTTGTTTCTTATCGAAATGCAGGCCTTTATTATTTACTTATGCCAAATATATGGTGGATTGGTTGGATCACTTTTTTGGGAGGAGGCAAAGCAGTGGCATTGGGATTAGTCCTTAAACAAGCAATTATCATTAGTTCTCATAGTACCATCAAATGGGACAAGCCTTTTTATAATAGTAAATGGCTAAGGCCAATCATTCAAGTTATAGAGCGGATCATTGTCACGCCTGCTTTTCATCATGCGCACCACGGCAAATCAAAGATTGACGCAGTCAGTGATCCTAATAGCAATTTTGGGAATATGTTTTCTATTTGGGATCAATTATTTGGTACGGCGGTCTATTCGCATCAATTTCCCTCAGAATATGGGCTGCAACGGGCAAGCAATGATCATTGGTCGGCGGCTTATTTGTATCCTCTCATTACTTCTAAAGATGAAAGAAGTGAATTAGCCAAGGGTTTTACCCATCAAAAAACAGTCCGTAATGAACCGATTATGGTTGAATTAGAAAAGGGAGAAAATTATCTTTATTGTCGTTGCGGTTGTAGCCAAACACAACCATTTTGTGATGGCTCTCATCACGGTACTAAACATACGCCTATGCTATTCGAAGCAAAACGAACAGGGCCTGCCAAGCTATGTAATTGCAAGAAGACGAAGACTGGGCCGTTCTGTGATCATTCACATTTGGGTATAAAATCTTAACTCAACTACTTCATACTATCCACAAAGTACATCTCAATATCTTCTCCATTGTTTTCGGTATACTTTCCATGATCAGAGAAGTTGTATTCGTCTTGGATAAGTTTATGGGTAAACTCGGAAATGTTCACTTTTCCTGCTTCACCATAAGTTTCCATACGGGAAGCAATATTTACGGTATCCCCCCAAATATCGTAAGCGAATTTTTTAATCCCAACGATTCCAGCAACTACTGGCCCGGTATGAATGCCAATACGAGCCTCAAAATAGTGCTCCTCATGTAGCTTTCGATCAATGGCAATACCGGCCATAAATTCTTGTATTTCAAGCGCTGCTTTTACTACAGCGTTTGCTTCTTCGGCACTATCCTTATCCGAAATACCACCAACACACATATAGGCATCTCCGATAGTTTTAATTTTTTCTAAACCATGACGGTCCATAATTTGGTCAAAAGCACGAAAGCAGAAGTCGATTTCTGCTACGAGTTCTTCTGGATCCATCTGCTCTGCAATCTTTGAGAAGCCTTTAAAATCAGAGAACATCACTGTAACAAACTCATGGCGCTTGGCTTTAGATACCCCGAATTTTTTCAACTCCTCTGCTGTTTCTGCAGGCAGAATATTGAGCAATAGTTCTTCAGACTTGTGTTTTTCTTCTTCTAATTCTTGCGTTCTTTCTTTGACTAACATTTCTAGATCTGCTTCTCTTTTCTTCAATGAGTAAACTCGATATCGAATAAAGCCATAAGTTCCACCCAAGAACAGTCCTAGCATCAAAGTTAAAAACCACCAAGTACGATAATAAGCCTCTTCTACCTGTACTTTAATCCCCAGCTCTTCTGGATTCCAATCTCCCTTCCCCACTTTTGATCGAACTCTGAAGGTGTATTCCCCTGCAGGAACATTATTGTATCGCACCAAATTAGAAGGAGTGGCAACGGACCATTCTTTTTCATAAGGTTCTAGCTTATAGCTGTATAGGTTTTGTAATGGCTGCCGATAATCTGCTAGGGCAAAATTAAATGTAAAGAACTTATCTAGATAGGAAAAATGGAGCGACTCATTTGCCGAAAGGCCATAATTCTGAACACTGAGATGATCTTCTTTCCCATCGAATTTGGAAAGGCTGGTAAACATCATAGGAGTATCCTTACGCTGTACTTTTTTTTCCAAAAATTGTTTGCCTGGATAAAAAGCATTGATCCCATTTAACCCACCAAAGTACATACGGCCATCTGTCGCTTTATAAAAAGACATCCGATTAAATTCATTTGCCGAAAGGCCATCTCGTTGAAAGAAATTTAAGCACTTTTCTTTACCTAAGGAAAAACGGCACAAGCCATCATCAGTACTTGCCCAAATACAAGAATCGCCTTCTGACAAAATACCATTAATAAAATTATTGGGTAATCCATCTTCTGTTGTGTATACCCGCAAATCATTTGTTTGCAATTCGATGCGATGCAGGCCTACAGCTGTAGCCAGCCAAAGGTATCCAAGGGTATCCTCATAAACCGCATTAATCTGATTGCTAGATAAGAGTACTGGGCTGGACTCTTCTGCACTATAATGAACTTCTCTTCCCGCACTTTTATCTACTCCATAAACACCATTATTACTAGTTGCTACCCATATATAATCACTTTCCTGCCCCTCATGCAGGTAACTTATGGTACCATCTGTCGCCTTCCAAAATCCATATCGATCTTCAAAGGGGATCAATAAGTCATCATCTGGAAAATAGAGCAGCATTTTATCTTCATAGCCAAACCATATACGATCTTCTTGATCAGCGATAATTGCGCCAAGGTCAGAACTATTCTCTGTGAGAACAGTATCAATTTGAAGCGTTTCTAAATCAATTTTAAGCCCATTCCCTGTAAATAGGCTTCCATCAAAGTAAGTGATTCCGAAAGGAAAATTGAAATAATCTCGAAATGGAAAAAGTGGACGTACAGCATTTCGATTGGGTTCAAAGATATGGATAGAATTATAATAAGAAATGTAGATATTTCCTCTATCATCTTCGGTAATGCCTCGAGTAGAGCAGAGGACGTTGCTGCAGTTTTCATTTCCACCGCTCAGGTACTGGTTAAAAAGATGATCTGAGGGCGTGATTTTGATGGCTCCGAAGTCAGAGGCAATCCAAACCACTCCAGAGTGATCGCGAAAAATTTGGCGAAAGCTAGCCAAATTTTTTAGGCTTTGTTGAATACGTGTGCTATAGTCTATGAGTAACTCGGCAGTAGCATCATAGTGCCAAAGAATACTTTGCCCCCCAATCCAAAGATTACCATTTTCTTCCACAAGAAGTGCCGAACACAATCCACCTTTCGGTAAAACCACATTGATGGGATGAGGGATAAAACGCCCTCCAGATTTTTCCAGATAGTATAAATGTCCATCTGCCAATAAAGCCCATAGTCGGCCTCGAGCTAACTGCATCTGAACTACTCTTGAACGTGTTTGGTCCCTTGAAGTCTTTGACAAAGGAAACTCATAGGTATTGAGCCTTTTACCATCTGTATCAAATTCCCAGACTTCATTTTCATAAGCACCTATAAACATTTTTCCATCAAACGCCGCTATAGGACGTTTCTGATAAGAACCTTTAGCTTTAGTTACTTCCTCCACCAGTCCCTCCTTATCCATTTTGTATATCGTGGTACGTGCTGACTTTTCGTCAAATGCAGAGAACCACATATCTCCCTTGTCATCCATGGTAAGATTATAAGGAACCAATGATTCCCGCCTTACAATTGCCCCCGTCTTGATTCGAACCGTATCTACTTGATTAGTTTCGGGATAAAGGAAAGTGAGGTAATCTGGATTAGCTAGGCATATACGATTGGATGGATCGATGTGCATATCAGAAATGGCATCAAAAGGTAGTGGATTGGTTGTTGAGCGGCTATCATATTTTATGAAAGAATAACCGTCGAAACGATTCAAGCCGTTAATGGTTGCTAACCAAATATAGCCAGTAGAATCTTGTTGAATATTAAAGACATTGCGATGACTAAGTCCTTCATCAAAATCATAAATTTTGATATCTATTTCTTCATACTGCCCATAACTAGGGAGTGGATAGAATACTAGTAAAAAGAAAGAAAATATGGTGCAAAATAATTTAGCCCGTCTAAAGCTTGGCTGAGGGATATATGAAGGGCTCCAATCCAAGAACATATTCTATTTTTTATACCGCATGAATCCTACAATAGTAGTCCGGAAAAGTACTTTTCAAAAACCCCTCAATTTAAGTACTAAGCACGAGCTAGAAAAGGAAACATCTGACAAATCGTTTTTTTTGTTTCGTCATATCATCAAAAGCTCTTCAACAAAGGTAAGCTGAGTCTAGAGCTTTAGCCAAATGCTTTTTTGGAGCTAATATTTCTTTTTGGAAATATGATTAGCAGTAATAGACTTTTGGGATTTGGAGTGGAAGCGATTTACATCATTGTCTCTCAACTTGGCGTGCTTAGTTTTTCGTCCTTGAACCCTAGCGCGCCATTTTTTCCAATTGCTTAAGCGCATTTCATACTTCATCAATTTGATGACTTCTGCCTCTTTTAATCCAAATTGTAATTCGATGGCTTCGAAGGGCGTTCTATCTTCCCAAGCCATTTGGACAATTCTATCTATTGCTCTATCGTCTAGATTATATTTTTTGATTATTTTCATCGCAACGTTTGCTTAAACCTTCTATGGGAAGGTGCTATTTGGTAGTTTTGTCTAAAAACAAGGCAACAAAAAAGAAGTTTACAGGAATATGCAAAATGAAGATATTTTAGATTTTTTTGAAGATTTTGAAGAAGATGTAAAGGTAGTCGTAGCTAAATATTTTTACTTTCATTCACAAGCTAGTTTGTATGCAGCTAGGTTAAATGAGCTTGGAATAAAGAGTTTTATTTCCAATTCAAATGTTTCAACTGCTATTCCATTGGGACAAGGAGGAATTGGCCTACATGTTAGAGAAGAGGATTTGGCAGAAGCCATAAAAGTGATCAGACAATTAGATCAACAAAGCCAAGAAGACGGCAACTATTCTTACAAAGACGCGGATAAAGAAGAGATTGAATACCTAAAGCAGATACATACGACCAAACAACATCAGACTTGGGTATTCTGGTTAGTGTTATTTTTAGTATTAGGTATCATTCTAGTTGTTCTTTTTCAGCCTAATGAACCATTGAAGTTACAATGGCGAATTTTCCCTGGTTAAACTATATTTTTCATGCGGGCAAGTTAATTGATTAAACTAGCTGCTTTTTGTATCTTTATTATTGAGGGCATTATCTACTACTTTAATCACATCTATCATCATAAATCAAGTTAAACACACTGTAATCTAAATTACTTAGCATTTTTAAGGTGTCTTTTTACTCAGCTCTGCCGTGCGTACTCGCCTTAACAGCTAAGAATATCAGGTACCACTGCACCTTAATCTGAGCAAAAACCAGCTACTTAGAAACACTGATAAACTCAAGTTACAGTACATTAAAGAATAAGTTTAAATAATTTCTTTTCATCAGAAAAGGAACTTTATTTTCATGATTGATAATATGCGCTGCATTGACCAACAATTTGAATTATACCTAAAGTTTATCGTTTAATGAAAAAGCCCAGTGATCATATATTTCGGCTAATTCATGCTATGACACCTGCAGAAAAGCGATACTTTAAGCGGCATTTTGCCTCCGAGCAAAGTGTGCTTACTCATTTATTTGACTTTATCAATAAAATGAAAAGCTACGATGAGCAATTGATTAAGCAGTCGTTTGAAGATAATGTTGCGCGTAACTTTAAGGTGTATAAAGTTCAGTTATTTGAGCTTTTAATGGATAGCTTGCAAGCCTTTGGTAGCAATAAAAATGTCAAAACAAAGATTAGAAGAGGGTTAGAAGAAGTTGATATTTTATTAGATAAACAGTTATACGACTTAGCTGCTGATCGTTTAAAACGATTGAAGAGGCTTTGTTTAAAATATGAGGAGTTTTCTTATCTCATTGAATTAGCATACAAAGAGTTTTTTGTACATCATATCACCATTGATCAGATAGGTATCAGTGATCATCCTGTATTTCAAGAAGTAGAAGCTTATTTACAAAAGTTAAAGAATCATAATCAGCTTACTTTTCTTGGTCATCAACTAATGGATAAAATTCGAAAAATTTCGCTTGGTATAGATTCGATTGAAAAGTCTTATTTCGAAAAAATATTGGCAGACAAGAAAGTGCAGCAAGCTTCTGAAAGTCTTCCCTTTCAAACAAAACTTACACAGAATACCATACTATCTTTTGTAGCCACTTACTTAGAAGATAAAAAGCTATTGGAGGAAAGTAAACGCAATAACGTAGCACTTTTTGAAGCGCAACCCCATTTCAAAAAAACAATGGCTTTTCAATATATTGCTGTCATGCGTAATTATCTCAATTATTGTATTGAAGAAAAACAATACCAATTCGTTCCTGACTTACTGAGAAAGGCCACTACCTACGCTCAGAGTAATCCAAATATGGCAGTACATCTAATTCATTTTTATTATGCGGATGTACAAATGCACTTTAATCTCAAGCAGTTTGAAAAAATAGCACCTCTTGAAAAACTTATTTTAGAACACCTTGATAAGTTTAATATTCAACGTGAGCGGATAGCAATGTTATGTTATTTCTATTTTCTATTTTATGCTTTTTTTAATGCAGATCAAGAAAAGGTTAGTTTCTACACTAAAGAATTAGAGGAAACGAATATCAATTTGGGAAACTCTTTCCAAAATTACCTTTATATCCTAAAAATGATTGGAGCATTTGAAGATGAGGATGACGATGAGTTATATAAGGTTTGGCAAAAAGCCAAAAGGGCCAACCCTAGAAATAGTCATTTCTGGAAAGCCATATTAAAGCTATTCGATCAACTCATTCATCAACCTTTCCAAAAAAGAAGCATTTTTTCCCATTTCATTCGAGAATCAAAGCAGTTTAATGGAGATGCCCTCTGGAATATATTCAACTTTCACCGGATGGATGAATGGTTAAAAGCACATCAGAATGGGCAATCCTTAAGAGAATGGATGTTAAATGGCACATAAATAAAGCTGCCCTATGGACAGCTCATCGGAAAGCGTTTCTATTTGTTTGGGCAACTTAATAGTAAATTACTTTAAGATGCTTCTACAAAAATAATGCAAGTAAGTTACCCCTGCTGTTCAGTTTTTACACTAAGTTAAGCATTCAACCTATGCTAATTCCCAGCTAAACAAGCAGTTAAACAATGCCGCAACCGTTCGTGACTAATTAAATACAGATATTAAAACTCCTTATCTATTGATTTTTACACAACATGCTATGGTTTTTCTTTGGCAAGTTATTTTAAAGTTTAGTGTTTAACTTTTAAAAAAAGGTAAAAAGGGCATTCAATTTGATCATTGAATGCACCTAAATATATCATTTACTGTACAATAAGCGGCTAGTCAAAATTGCTTGTATAATAAATTCGTCAGCTCAAAAATAGTAAGTAACTGACGATAGCAAAGTTACGCACGATTTTTGAGCTGACTAAAAGAATTTATTATACCAATTTTCTAGCCTAACTACTTAAGCAG
>JAKVCU010000094.1 GCA_022448955.1 Saprospiraceae bacterium | reverse complement strand
GATAGGAAAGTTACGCATGGTTTTTGAAGGGACGCTAAAATTTTATTGTACCAATTTTTTAGCCTAACTACTTAAGTATTAAAAACATTAAAATTAAGCTGGGCAAAAGGGAATAACTAGATAGGAGCTCTAAAATAGAATGAAGGGTGGTTTCTTTCATTAATAAAAACCTTTGCTGAGTGATCGTATAAACTGAGCATTCATTCATTACTCGCCAAAAAGCTGTAGCACCTTTTCTAGCAACTTATTCCATTTTGTCTCTATGGAAAATGAAAGTGAAGTTCGGTGGACTAAATTATATGGACTTATTTTTAGGCCTGCTTTACTTAATTATTGATTGTATCAAAGCCAAAAAAAGTCTAAATAAATCCTAGATAAAAGTAGAGTGAGAGATAAACAATTTTTTGATATGCTCGATAAATAAGTATGTTTTATGTTGATAACTGAGCAAAATAATCTGCTTAAAAAAAGTAAGTGTTTTGTGGCTAGTGAGCAATAGGTGTATTTTTTTCTATGTATTTATTGAGAGATCATATAAGTATCCTAACATATTAAAAAAATATATTATATTTAAGTCTATTTTCTCATGGTATGTTTGTTTTTCTGCCTGCATGACACTGTAATGCAGGTTTTTTTTGTCATCCTTTAAGGTTGTTCCTACCGTTTTCTAAAGAAAATGTGCCATTTTAATTAAAATAACCTCCTTTAAATAAAAGCAACTTTTATAAAAGTAGGAAGGGTGTATCTTTGATTCAAGTTTTCTCATAGTATGTTTAATTTTCCTACACCCAGTTCCCTTCTGGGGTGTAGGTTTTTTATTTTACCTTTCATTTTCCGTTTACATCACATTCCTTTATTCTAAAAGTTACCCTTAACAGGATAAGTAATAAGTTTCTGTTTTATAGCTTACCGCTAAATATCGCCGATTTTAGACAAGTGATGCCAAGAATCGGTTTGGAATTTTTTCCAAATCGTTCCTTATTTTTTGGTGTATAAAAGTAGTTGATAAAATCTTGGAGCACCACTTATTTTGTAGTTAATGCTTATACAGAAATAATTGTGCCAATTTTTTTAAAAACTGGATTATTTCGGGATAAAAATGAATTTTTTCGAAAAAAAATATGGTCAACGAAAAGGTTACATGATTTAGTATATGACCTTAAAAGAAAATTTTACCGAATTCTAATTGAAATGACACTATTGGTTAAAACGGATACCCTCTCCCTAAAACAGGGTGAAATGTCTGCAATTATAAGTTTATCTTGCAGATGTGTAGTTTTCTCATAGTATGTTAATGCTCCTACATCCGAAAAGCCTCCCCTGGTGTAGGAGTTTTTTTAACTTCTTTCGATGAGTAAAAAAGGGGAGATTTTAGATATAAATTAAATTGGAACGATTTTTTATCATATATATTCGTTAAGACGCTAATTTCAAATCATAATCATTGTTTTACGACCTTTTGTATTAGGACATCTTTTTTAAAAAAAATATAGGAGCTCTCTACTTTACTTCTCAATTATTTCAAAATCAAGCTCCAGACGACCGCCTTTTTCATCCACCAGCGCCAACTTGTGCCTGCCAGCTGATGGACTTAATTCCATATTATGAAAATCAGTGGTACTACCAATGTAGTATTCATCCAAATGCCAATGTATTTCAATATTTTGAAGTCGGTGGGCAATGGTAAATACTGTTCTAGATAGGGTTCCATCTAGATCAACAGGTACATAAATTCTAGTTGGTTCTTTAGGATAAATGAGTTGCATGGCAACTTCCGCATTTTCATCATTTCTACAATCCCTTCTGAAAGGTGGCAAACTTTGATAATCAGGATTTTTACTTTTGTAATAATACTCTTCTATTGGTGGAAGAACGAAATAGGTAGACGTCACCATCTCTTGTGGAGAAATGCATTTGGAAGATGCCTGCCAAATCGAATCAGGAGTAAGAAAAACCTTCTGGTGAAACGGACAAGTACCCAGTTGTTGGTTATTGGCGGAAGCCCAAACGGTATCTTTTGGACAATATGGACTAGGACGATAGCCACTTATTTTACAAACTTCCATTTCTTGCAAAGCATCATAAGGCGGTTTGAACCAATTCGAAGAATAGGGTAATTCGTTAAAAATATCAAAGAGTACAGGTGCGGCTGCTTGTACACCAACGATACCCGGTCGCCCTTCTCCATCTGCATTACCTACCCACACACCTACTGTATATTTTGGGGTCACTCCAATAGCCCATGCATCGCGATATCCAAAGCTAGTACCTGTTTTCCATGCAATATTCCTACGACTAGAAAACGCCTGCCATGTTCCAGCATTACTTGGTCGTTCTAATTTCTTCATGCTTTCAAAGGTCATCCAAATAGCGTCAGTACTTAGCAATGGAGGTGTTTTAGAAAGAATAAGTTCTTCTTTTTTATCGTCGACTAAGTGATAATTGGCTTGATCAAAATCATTTAATGCATATTCTCCATCCCATTTATCGACATGCTCTAATGTCCGAGCCATAGCTGCATATACGTTCGTTAAATCCCATAAATTGGCTTCGGCACCCCCAAGAATTAGTGGCAAACCATATTCTGAAGCGGAGCGATGTATGGTAGAAAATCCTAACTTCCTTAAATTATAGTGAAATTTCTCTAAGCCATATTGCTGTAGCAAATGAACCATAGGGACGTTCAGCGATCGAATCAGCGCTCTTTTCGCACTCACTATCCCATCGTATTCTTCGTGAAAATTCTCAGGGCGATAACCACTTAATTGAGTAGGAACATCAGGAATTAAGCTATTCGGGTGTAAGGTCCCTTCCTGTATCATCATCGCATATAGCAGTGGTTTCAGAATACTACCGGTACTTCGTGCAGCGGTAATGATATCAACGGCTTCTCCATGCGCTTCTCCAGCATCACTAGCATTACCTACATATGCTAAAACTTCATTCGTCTCGACATCAATAACAATTGCAGCTAAATTGTGTACTTCATTATGACGCATCAGAGATTGATAACGGCTGATGGTTTTGTCAACCTTAGTTTGAATAGATGTACTTAGGGTAGATTTGATTTTAGCATTTTTATATTTTCCACTAAGGACGAGCTCTTGATGGGCTCTTTCGAGCAAATGCGGTGCGTAGCGGGGGAGGGGTAGTGGTTTTCCTGGTAGTGGTTCTTCTAGTGAAAGTTCTAATGTAAATTGATCGATAAGGCCACTTTCGTGTAAACGGCCTAGCAATCGGTTGCGCTTTTCGAATAATGCTGAACGATTTCTTCCANGGTGAATTAAGCTAGGACTATTGGGGAGTACCGCTAGCATAGCCGATTCTGCCCAAGAAAGAAGATGAGGTCCTTTCCCAAAATAACGCCAAGAAGCGGCTTCTAATCCTACGACATTTCCGCCGAAAGGCGCATGAGATGCATAGAGTTGAAGTATTTGTTCTTTTGTATATCCCATTTCTAACCTTGTGGCTAAAATCATTTCTATCAGCTTATGCCAAATATTTCTGGATTGATTGCCTCTTGCCATCCGCATTATTTGCATACTAATCGTAGAACCACCACTAACGATACGGCCATTTTTGACATTCTGAGAAATGGCCCTAGCAAGACTTCTAAGATCAATTCCCCAATGGCTATAGAAACGACGATCTTCAAACTCTAGAATTGATTGTTCAAATTTGTAAGGAATGCTATCTATTTGAGGGAAACGCCATTGCCCATCTGTAGCAATTTTTGCGCCAAGCAACTGCCCTTCTCTATCCTCTAGTACCATACAGAAAGGCGCATCAAAAAGCGGTTTTGGAAGACCAAAAGTGTATAAAAGCAATAAAATACCAAGAGCAGATAGAGATATTTTAGGATACTTTTTGAATAAGAAGTGAAATACTTTTTTCATTCAGCTTGATGGTTTTTTATTTCAGAAAATTAATCCATATTCGCAAAAGATGAAAATTTGTATGAGCATTCGTTAATCCTTAATGAGTATTTGTTGTGAAAGACCGTTTGATTGAAATAGAAAATATATTCCATCCTATTTGTCCTAATATGCAATTAGGCATTTTTAGCGCAGATGTGATTGTGGAAAAAAGCAGTAAAGCTTTGCTAAATCATATCGATGTAGTGCGAAAGCAAATTGCTGCAAATATGAAGATAGAAGAAGTAAGTGAAAGGAAACAAATAGCCGCTACACGCGATGTATATCGGATTTTAGGTAAAAAACCAGGCCGGTACAGACCTTCTGCGGAAGCATTAAACCGTAGGATTCTAAATGGGAAAGGCTGGTATAATATCAATAATGTCGTAGACTTATTAAATGCTATTTCTTTAGAAACAGGATGGAGTATTGGTGGATATAACGCGGCGAAAATTGATGGCGCTATTCGCTTAGGCGTAGGTCAAGAAAATGAACCTTATGATGCAGTAGGAAGAGGTGCTCTTAACATCGCAAGATTACCACTTTTAAGAGATGATCAAGGNGCATTTGGTANTCCGACAAGTGATTCNACNAGAACNATGATTGATGGTAGTACACAGCAGTTTTTAATGATCATTTTTGATTTTGCAGGAACATCTAGCTTAGAAGAATACTTGGCAAAAGTTGGTGCATACTACGAGCAGTTCTGCTCAGCATCTAATATACAAATATCTACTATTGGCCTGTAACATAATTTTCTGTCTTTTCTTGGACAGGCAGATATACTACGATTTTAGTAAATTTAGGAAATTTTTCCAAAACGTATTTCATAACTTTAGAATCACCCTCGTGGTGATCAGACAAAAGAAAAAATCTATGTTAAGATCATTCCTTGCTGGATGCCTAATCCTCCTATTAGGTAGTTACATTTCAGCACAGGTCATTACCACCGATCCTGTTTTTCCTACAGCCAACGATGAAGTCACTATTTTCTTTGATGCGACTCAAGGAACAGCTGGATTGGAAGACTGTAATTGTGATGTGTATCTCCATACGGGGCTTATTACATCAGCTAGTACATCACCAAGTGATTGGAAATATGTACAAACTACTTGGGGGGTAGCTAATCCTGCATGGCGACTTGAACCAGTAGCTGGGCAGCCCAATGTTTATAGCTATACCATTTCGCCAAATATCAGAGAATATTATGGTGTACCTGCTAATGAAACAATTGAAAAAATGGCATTTGTTTTCAGAAACGCAAATGGTTCATTAGAAGGTAAAGATGATGGTGGAAGTGATATCTTTTATGAGGTATTACCAGAATCAGCACCATTTTCTGCTGTTCTTGTGACACCAGGAACAGAGGCCGTAATTGCGTCACTAGGTGAAATGATTCCAGTAGAAGTAGCTGCAAATGAAACTTCAGATTTTACATTATCTATCAATGGGAATGTAGAAAGTACACAAACTGGAAACAGCCTGAATTATGATATTGAGGTGAATGAATTGGGAACAAAAACAGTGAGCATTGAAGTCGTTTCGCAGGAAAGTGGAGAAAGCAAAACATTAAGCTTTGTATATGTCGTACCATTAGATGATAATATTGCTGATCCACCAGCAGACTCAAGAAATGGTATTACTTTTACGAGTGATGAAAGTGTGCACTTGCAGTTATTTGCTCCAAATAAGGGCTTTGTATTTGTAGTTGGAGATTTTAATGACTACCAGTTGTCTACAGATTATCAGATGACGAAGTCGAACGATGGTGATACTTTCTGGATTGAGATCGATGGATTGGCACCTGGAGAAAATTATACTTTCCAATATCTAGTAGATGGAGAGATTACCATTGCAGACCCATACAGTACGCTAATTCTTGATCCATTCCATGATCAATGGATTTCGGAAGCGACTTATCCTGACCTTCCTGAATATCCTGATGGTAAAGCAACGGGTATTGTTAGTTTGATCACACCAGGTACGCCTGAATTTGATTGGACAGATGAGGATTATGTACGTCCAGAGAAAAAAGACCTCATTGTTTACGAGTTATTGATGCGAGACTTTTTAGAAAGCCACGATTATACAAGTTTGATTGATACCTTGGATTATCTGGAGAGATTAGGGGTGAATGTGATTGAATTTATGCCGATCAATGAATTTGAAGGCAATCAAAGTTGGGGATATAATCCTTCTTTCCACATGGCATTGGATAAGTATTATGGACCAATTGATGAATTTAAGCGTTTGGTAAATGAATGCCATGAAAGAGGCATTGCAGTGGTATTAGATGCGGTATTCAACCATGCTTTTAGTCAGAGTCCACTATGTCAGTTATACTGGGATGCAGCAGCATTTAAGCCCAGACCAGATAACCCATGGTTAAATCCAGATGCAAGACACCCATTTAATGTAGGCTATGATTTCAATCATGAAAGCCAAGCAACTAGAGATTTTACTAAGCAAGTGGTTCAATATTGGATTGAAGAGTTTCATATTGATGGTTTCCGATTTGATTTATCAAAAGGATTTACACAAGTGAATACTGGAGGGAACGTAGGAGCATGGAGTGCTTATGATGCTAGCAGGATTGCTATTTGGAAAGAGTATGCAGATTTTATCTGGGGGGTAGATGACGAGTGCTACATTATTTTAGAGCATTTTGCTGTAAATCAAGAAGAAAAAGAATTGGCAGAATATGGACAAGGGATGTTAATTTGGGGGAATAATAATCATACTTTTAACCAAGCTAGTATGGGGTATGATGGCTCTAATTTTGCAGATGCATTTCATGCTAATGGTTCTAATGGATGGGCTGTACCAGGCGTAAAAGCTTATATGGAAAGCCACGATGAAGAACGCTTAATGTATAAAAATCTCCAATTTGGTAACAATAATAGCGATTATGATGTAAGGGATTTAGAAACAGCATTACAGCGTCAAGAATTAGTAACCACTTTTTTCTACGCTATTCCTGGTCCAAAAATGTTGTGGCAATTTGGAGAGCTAGGATATGACTATTCCATTAATACTTGCGTAAATGGAACTGTAAACCCTGATTGTCGATTGGATCCAAAGCCTATTCGTTGGGATTATTACGATGAACCAGAGAGAAGAAGACTGTACGAGCTCACAAGAGCCATGATGGATTTGAGAAAAAAATTAGAAGTATTTTCTACCAATGTGGTTAATTTAAATGTTGCTCCGACTAATTATAAGACGATTCAAATGAATCACTCTTCTATGAGTCTAGCTATTCAGGGTAACTTTAGTGTCTTGCCTCAGAGTGTACCAAATCCATTCCAAATGACTGGTTGGTGGTATGAGTACTTTACAGGAGATAGTTTGTTAGTAACGAATACTGCATTGCCTTTACAGTTGGCACCAGGTGAATACAGATTATATACAACAGAGCGATTAGATGGCCCTCCAGGTGGTTTTATTACTTCTTCTTATGAAGTGGTGAATGATTACTTTGGTCTTCGCTTAGTGCCTAATCCTGCTTCAGATTGGGTAAGAGTAGATTATCATTTACCAGTAGCTAGTCAGGTTCAAACGGAGGTATTTAGTGCAGATGGCCAATTAATGGCGCGATTAGAATCAGAACGAAAACCGGCGGGTAATCATCAGATAGAATTACGGGCATCTTTAGCAAGTGGAATATATTGGGTGAAGCTGAGGGTTGATCGAAAAGTTGAAGTTCAGAAATTGATTATTTCGAAATAAGGACTAAAGAGGGCAGCTTTGCTGCTCTCCTAATTAACTCATCTATATGTTTTGGGAATTGATAGATTTTCTTCCATTCTTACGATAAAAGGTAATAAATTAAAGCAAGAACTCACTCCTATTTAAACTCATTGTTATTGATATAGGCTCAGAACTATAAGTCTATAGTCATGTTATTACCTACTTTAAATGAAAATGTAAAGAAGTTATATCGTAATTCAGCTTCTTTAAAGTTGAACTATGAAAATGTTGTCATCCACTCCAAGCTAAAGGATTTTGTAAAAAGAGTGGATGATTCTGGGCTATCCATCAAAACAAGCCTAAATGGGTCGGAAGAATATTGGATTGATGGAGAAATGCACACTGTGCGCCCTAATACCTACCTCGTAGTCAATAGACATCAATCATTTGATTGTTATTTAAAGTCACCTAAAGAAATTGAGGGTTTTTGTTTTTACATAAGTCCAACGCTCCTAAGCGAGGTGATTGAAACTCATCAATTTGAGTTGAAAGATTTATTAGCTAAGGAAGGATGTACTGGCCGTGAACAGATTGTGTTTAGAGAACAAATCCACCACATGAAAGAAAATGTGCTGGGGTTATATTTGGAACGCTTAATGCCCATTCTGAAAAATATGTTGGAAGAGAATAGGTGGATATGGGATTTTAATAGTTTGTATTTCAATTTAGCAGAAAAGTTAGTCGAAAGTCATATTGAAATGAATCAAAGAATCACAAGATTATCATCAGTAAAAAACAGTACTCGTGAAGAGTTGTATCGTAGACTGAGCCTTGCCTTTGCTTTCATCTGCGATAACTACCACAAAGATATCCAGTTAGATCAATTAGCACGTATTGCTGCTATTTCTAAATACCACCTTCTTCGTTCTTTTAAATTGGTATATGGAATCACTCCTTATCAGAAGATACTTCAGCTTCGTTTAGAAAGGGCGAAGGAATTGCTTTCCAAAGATTATAATTTGGAAGAGATTGCGTACGAAGTTGGGTTTTCAGATAGACGTTCGTTTACAAAAGCCTTTAAAAAGGCGTATCAAGCGCCGCCATCTGCATTTCGTTTATAATTAGGGTAAGTAGATTTGGAAATCGTTAAGCAGTTTATTCCTCTTTATTGTCTTCTTCAATATTTTTGAAAGACTCAGCAATCGTTTCCTTATTCATCAAAATGGTTCCTGCAAAGAGGATCATCAGCAAGAGGGTGTCTCCAGCAAACATAGTTTAGGGGATTTTCTATCATGAATATTTGGCATAAAGCAAAAAAAGTGAACAACTGATTCTGTTGAATTAGTAAATGTACTTTATTATTACTTTATGCTTTGCTGATTTGTAGAGAATCAGCTTTCCCCTCAAAAGTAGGTTTTTATTATTATTTTAGTATTAAATGGAAGCATTTAAATATAAAATTCCAAGCTTTTAGCATACCAGTGTTAATGATGTTATGTGCTGCTATTAGCTATTTGTTCGGAATTTAATTTGTACTATTAGTAAGATTTAAAAGTAAATAAGGTCATTGTGTTTTTTGTTGTAATTTTATTTCAAGTAAATATTTTTGAAGTAAAAAGAATTATTATTTTCGGAAAGGTCAGCTTATTGTTATTAAGTAGTTGACTGTCATTATTTTTGATTTGAATAGACCTTGATTATGGCTTTGAAAGTTATTTTTCTGATTGCTGTGTTTTTTATTAGTTGTGCTTCTTCTAATGAAGAGGAGCTTAACTTTCCTACTGAAGCAAGACAAGTTGCTATCGTAAAGGAGCAACTAGAAATGATTTGCCCAATGGGGCAGACGATTAAAGAGCGGTTCCATTTGCCGAAAGGCTATAAAAGAATACCTGTAGACTCAGCTAGCTTTGCATGGTATTTAAGGCATTTACCCTTGAAAGAAGAAGGCAGCCCTGTTTTGCATTTTGACGGGAGTCAAAAGAATAGGCAAGAAGTACATGCAGCAGTGATTGATATAGATACAGGAGAAAGAGACTTACAACAGTGTGCAGATGCAGTGATGCGATTAAGGGCGGAATATTTGTGGGCCCATAAAAGGTATGATGATATATCTTTTAAATTTAATAATGGTTTTGCTGCGGCTTACGCCAAATGGAGAGCAGGCAATAGAATTAGTGTAAAAGGGAATAAAGTCAGTTGGTATCCTATTTCGCGAAAGCAGACTAGCTATAAAGATTTTAGAAGTTATTTGAACATGGTATTCGCTTATGCTGGTACTTATTCACTGTCAAAAGAATTAAAGAAGGTGTCTTTCCAGGAAATGGAAATTGGGGATGTATTTGTACAGGGAGGGAGTCCCGGACATGCGGTGCTTGTGGTAGATATGGCTGAGCAAAAAGGAAGTGGAGATCGTATTTTTTTGCTTGCGCAAAGTTATATGCCGGCACAAGATATTCACGTATTAAAAAATTGGAACAGTCCAAATGGAAGTCCATGGTATGCTATATCTAGCAGTAGTATTGATACGCCAGAATGGAATTTTAAGGCAGAAGATTTAAAGAGATTTTGATGAAGGAAGCATATGTATTGGCGATTGATATGGGGACCACAAGTGTAAAGGCATTAGCTGTAAATAAAGAGATGAGGATTTTCCACAAGGAGAGTCGGTCAAATATAACACTAAGCACAGCAGATGGAAAACGAGAACAAGACCCACACAGACTTTGGCAAAACGTAAAACAAGCCATTACAAATCTGATCAAAAAGTGTGGTCAACCAGATGCTTTGTGTTTTAGCAGTGCTATGCACTCATTAATTGGAGTAGATGCCTTGGGAAAAGCTTTGACCCCCATTTTGTTATGGTCTGATACTAGAGCTACTACACAAGCCACTGCTTTGCGGTCGATAGATGTAGGCACGAGTTTTTATGCTTCGAGTGGTACACCTATTCACCCAATGTCACCCTTGGTTAAGTTAAAGTGGTGGGAAACAGAACATCCCACTTTATTTAAAGAGGTCAATTATTGGGTAGGTATTAAATCATGGGTAATTTATCAAATGACAGGTGATTGGTACTGCGATTATTCAATGGCTTCAGGCACAGGACTATGGGATGCGAAGAATAAAAAGTGGGACGCTTTGGCTTTAACCTATGCAGGAATAAAAGAAGCGCAACTACCACAATTGGTAGATACCGATTTTAGATTATCGGCATGGAAAAAAGGAGTAGCAAATGAAATTGGAATTGATATATCGGTTCCTATTATTATAGGGGGGGCAGATGGTCCTTTAGCTAATCTCGGTGCCAATATAGATGATTATGAAGTACCTGTATTGACAATAGGAACCAGTGGGGCAATGCGCATAAGAATACCTGAATATCAAATGGATCAAGGGCAAAAGTTGTTTTGTTATTATCTTGATAAAGATAGTTTTGTGATTGGTGGGGCGAGTAATAATGGCGGAAATGTTTTTGAATGGATGAAGTCTGTTTTTGGGGGAGTAGATATAGAAAAGGCATTGGCAATGACAGCAATAGGAGCAGAAGGACTTACCTTTATACCATATATCAATGGTGAAAGAGCCCCGCTTTGGGATGCTCGGTGTAGTGGAAGTTTTGAAGGTATTCAAACGATTCATCAAAAAGAGCATTTTGTGCGAGCTATTTTGGAAGGTGTGATGCTCAATATGTGGATGATAGGAGAGGAGTTAGAATCCATTAGTGGAAAGCCTTTTGAAAAGGTATTTCTGAGTGGTGGCTTTTTAAGGTCTAAGTTTTGGGCACAAATATTTGCAGATATTAGTGGAAAATCTTTGATAAAAGGGACGCAAGAAGATGCATCTGGTTTAGGAGCTGCAAGAATAGCTTGGTCAATACTCGGTGAAGTGATGAAACAGAAACAGGAAGCAAGCATTTATTTAAAGCCTAATTTAGAAAACTACCAAAAGTATCGATCGATTTTTGAATCCTTCAAAGCAATTGTTCGTTTAAAACTTGAAATTGCAGAATAATCCTTTTAATTTTACCCAGCTAAAAAAGTGCTATAACATTTTGAGCAGTTTAGTCGTTAATTATGAAAATTACGTTTAAAAGGTGCCTAAGATGTTACACTTTAGCGATTTGACTTATAAAAATAAAGCTTTAAAGAAAGTTTGATAATTCAGTTTTGTACACCTGTTGGAGTAATACTGCTTACTGGTTTTGGTGTACCTTCAGCGGTGCTGTAGTAGAGTAGTAGATAACTACCTCTTGATTATGAGCATTTTAGATGAATTACGATAATTTATCTGCAAAAAGAAACATTATGAATTATCATGCAGCAAAAGCATTTATACTTGACAAATTAGAACGCGAACTATCAGATGTTCTAACTTATCACGGTTTGCATCATACCCTTGATGTTCTGCATGTTGCAGAGGAACTGTGTTATTTAGAAAAAATCTCCCCATACGAAACCATTTTAGTTAAGACTGCAGCTCTTTTTCATGATTCAGGCTTTACTGTTAGTGGAAACGAGCATGAGCGTTTGGGATGTCAACTAGCTAAGTTGCACCTACCTGTTTATGGATACACTCCGTCAGAAATCCGTCGCATATGTGGAATGATTATGGCTACAAAAATTCCTCAAAGCCCAAATAATGAATTAGAACAGATTTTGTGTGATGCGGATTTGGACTATCTTGGAAGAGACGATTTTTACGATATTGGTAACACTCTATTTGAAGAGCTGAGAGCAAATGAAGTGCTTCAGACGGAAGAAGCTTGGAATAAATTACAGGTGAAATTTTTATCAGCACATCAGTTTTTTACAAATACGGCAAAGAAAAGAAGAGCTATCAGAAAGAAGAGCTACTTAAATGAATTAAAGCGTTTGGTAGCTACATATTAGTTAGTGGACTCTTTTCAGCTAAATTTAAAAAATGTATGGGGAAGGCAGCATATTGCTTTCCCCATACGTTTTTGTATTAGTTTGATGATATAGGCGTTAATTTTGATGTAGCCCCTACTTTATACTCACTAGTTTATATATTAAGCGTATTTTTACACAAGGAAGGGGCTACAATTTTTATTTTCTTACCCATCATTTCAATTTTTTATTTAAAATTTTACTATTTTTAACGATTGTACGAATTATTTCTAATCGTACAAATGAATATCTGCTTAGCTTTGTACGCCTCAATTACACTAAATTATAGTGACTATATAATTGATTTTTTTAAATTAAAAAGAAATTGATAGGTGGCTAAACCACTATGCAATTAGGATAGTTATATAAAAAAGTAAGCATTAGGAATAAATATTCGGGAGAGGAATAACTTTATAACAATCTAGCTGAGCTGATGTATATAAACAAGATGATATAATTATATCTCCATTATTCAGTATAAAAAAAGGGCATCAAGCATACTGCCCGGTAAATTTTCGCTTGATGCCTTGGAGCGCTTAATGTTCTACAGCGTTCTAACCATAAACATGTTAACTCAAAGATAAAGTCTTCTTTGCGTATATGAAATGACAAAAATAATATTTTTTATCTTATCAGTTCATGGCTAAAAGCTGACTTGTTTCATTGTAGATATTTGATTTATAGTGTATTATATTTTTTAAATTTGGTCTAATATCCATCTAAATCATCGTTTATGATTTCTGAATATTGATCAATTAAATCTGTTGTTGCCTCATCCGGTGACATAATTACGCCTAAAGAGATCAAAAATGCTATTATCGCTGCCATAGTTTTAAAATTTTAAAAGTTTACTTAAAACTATGCATGAAAAATTAAAATACATGTAACTTTATTTTCATATTTTCACAGTACAGAATATACCGTCAAATTCATATTTTTTTATGTATAATGTTGATTACCAGAGTTTTGTTTTTTATTTTTATTATTTTGAATAATGGTATTTTAGTCAAAGTATGGATGAATTAATTGCTTTAGTTAAGGCTGTTTCAAAGAATAAAGTGAAACAAATCAGTGTGATTGGTAATTTTAATGGTAAGAGTTCGATTGCAGTAGAAGAGTTATATAATGGTATTTTAGAGAACCGATTTCAGACTGAGGAAGAGATACTGCAGTATTTTTATAGTAATAACACAAATGGTAGAAAGTATCTATCGAAACTCAAATCAAACCTTAGGAGCAGATTAATCAATACTATATTCTTTATTGACATTAATAAATCAACTTTTTCTGATAACCAGCGAGCATATTATACGTGTTACAAAAATTCAGCAGCTGTAAAAATATTGATTGGTCGATATGCTAGGAAGCCTGCTATCCCTCTGGCAGAGAAAACTTTGAAAGATGCGATTTTATATGAGTTTACAGATATTGCTTTAGCAATGGCTAAAGAATTGAGAATGCATTATGGTAATATTATTGGTGACCACAAGAAATTTGTGAAATACAATAAATTAGTTGAAAAGTATTCTGCAATATTTTTAGCAGAATTAAAGGCAGAGGAGTATTACAATTCTTTAGCAGTACACACTGCTAACTCAAGAGCTTCTAAATTAGAAATTTTAGAAATTGCAAAATCTTATTTTTTCGAACTTGAAAATATTCGGAAAGAGTTAGAATCCTTTCGCTTAAGTTTTATCTCATTCTTTGTTTTTTTATATCGATATCAAATTGAAAATGACTATCTCAATACTTTAGTTGTTTGTGAAGAAGCTTTACAGTATTTCAGAACAAAAGAACACTTAACCTCCGTCTTTATTAAATGTAATTTCCTCAATAGAAAGCTTGTCTGTAATCTTAGATTAGGTAATTTAACTGATGCAAAAAGTATAGTCACAGAGTGTCTAGAAATTATTCCTGAAGGGACAATGAATTGGTTTAATACCTTAAACTATGCTATGATTGTTAATTTTCATTTAAATGATTTTCAGGAAGCGTATAATGTTTTTACCAAAGCAACTTCTGATCCAAATTTCTCGGACCAATATCAAAATACTTCTGAGAACTGGTTGATTTTTGAAGGTTTTATTCACTACTTTTTTAGAACGAAAAGAATTACCATTAACAAAGATAAATTGAAAAGATTTAGAATTACTAAGTTTCTAAATGAAGTGCCAACATATTCTAAAGATAAAAGAGGAGCCAACGTATCTATCTTAATTCTTCATATTCTATTCTTATTACTAGATCATAAATATGGTAAAATTATTGATCGTATGGAATCATTAAGAACTTATACGCATAGATATCTTCGAAAAGATGATACTTTTCGAAGTAATTGTTTTATTAAGATGTTGCTTCAACTTCCGTTGGCTTCTTTTCATAAGGAAGGTGTAGAAAGAAGAGCTAAAAAATATAAAGAAAAACTAATTTCTGTACCTATTCAGGAAGCTAATCAAAGTGCAGAAATCGAGATTGTACCCTACGAAATGTTATGGGAGTTTGTCCTGGATTCTTTAGATAATAAGTTTCATCATACAAATAAGAAACTGTGAAGTACGTAGACTTCATAGTTTCTTAAAAAAGTAGGCACTAAAAAAGCCCATCCATTTGTATTAAATAGATGAGCTTATATTTTGCTGTGAGAGAAGGATTCGAACCTTCACAGGGGGGTTAGCTATCGAACAAATTTGGTGGTCAATCCCAGCTAAGCTTATCCGTAGTTTATCCCAAATTCCCCACCCCCGAGACAAGAGGGCATGGCTGCCAGTTTCATCACCTCACAATGTTGTTTTTNATTCCGAACGTTAACGGAATAGCTATTNCTTNATAGTCAATGGTTTGATAGTAATTCAAAACTATTAACTCAGTAGGAACATATCCGCCTTAGNCGGAAACTAAAAAGTGGCTGTGAGGGGAGGATTCGAACCTCCACGGAGTAGTTAGCAAACGCATAAGGTTTAATGATACAAGATCGACTAAAATTTATACGCCGTTTATCCTAAAATCTCCACCCCCGAGACAAGAGGGCATGGCTGCCAATTTCATCACCTCACAATGGTTAAGGAAATAATCTTTTCGATCGTTATCGAAATCATTTCCTCGTTTCGTTAATACAAATGTATAGCAAGCTTTGTTTTATTGCAAATTTTTTAAATAATTAATTAAATTTTTATTATAATTATAATTTTGAGTTCTTTGAATTAGATTTATTGAAAATACAAGCACTATTTTTACTCAAAATTTGAGGATTTCGCAAGCTTCACCACTTTTTTACTATTTTTGAAAAGCCATTTTTCCAAAAATAAAACGATAAATGATGAAAAATATTCAAATAAAACATTTGTTGATTGCAATAATTGCAATGACAAGTGTTTTTTCTTGCGAAAATGAAAATTTGCATAAAGTTGCAGCACAACAATTATGTAATTGCCAAAAGCCCCTGGTTGACAAATTAAATTCCGTGATTGATTTAAAAAGCAGTGGAAAAATCGTTTCTGAAGAGATGTTGGAAAGTTTTGATCAAGTTATGGACCAAGCAAGTGAATGTATGGATGCTGCTATGAAACCTTTTGGAGATGAGTTCGATTTTCAAGATGAGGAGAAGATTACGGAAGCTATGAATGAGCTTTGTCCACAAATAGAGAAAGATTTACGAAAGTTAGAAGACCTTTAAAACTATAAATGGTTTGCTACAAGCAAGTATTGCAGCAAACCATTTCCGTTCTACTAGTATATGACTAATTACTCAGCAATTCATTGGATAAGCGACTGAGTACATAACGTTCGATATTAAACTTCATCTTTGCTTTTACCTCTTCTAAGGGCATCCATAACAAATCGTAGTCTTCAATTTTTCCTTCTTTGTCTTCTTTCTCAATAGTGGCTAAGAAAAAATAACCTACTTTATTCATATTCCGCTGAGGATTTTCCTCATAGAACCATTCATTGACATTGACAAACTCTTGGTCTATTCGAACTTTTAAACCTGCTTCTTCGATCACTTCTCTAATTAATGCATCTTCTCTTGATTCATTATTTTCAATGCCACCACCAGGCAAAAATAAGGAGCCTCGCTGGCTACGCATGACCGCTAGCTGCTGCTCTTGATTCATTATGATGGCATAGCTACCTGGGCGCTCAAAGGAAGGAAACTGTGGATCTGCTTGACCAAATTGCTTGGGAGTCGTTGTGAATGGCATGGGAACTGGTTTTGGAAGTTTCTAAAATAAAAGAACGAATGATTACTTTAAATAGTTCCTTCTCCTTTTACAGTAAATGAATCCATTTTTGAATGATCCATCAATAAAAAATGGGAATGCCTAAAAGTATAGACATTCCCAAAATATAATGATAATGAACTCAATTTTAATTAACCAGTATCTCTTCCCCAATTGGAGCTCTGAAGACAACTTTGTCGCCAAAGGCATCCATTACAATTTGTGTATTGGGTTGTATATTATCTTTCAGCATTTGCTTGGATAATTCGTTCAGCACTTTTTTCTGAATTAATCTTTTCACCGGTCTTGCACCAAATTCTGGATTAAAACCTTCCTGAGCTATCCATCGCATTGCTTCTTTGGTTGCCGTAAGTTTGATTCCTTGTTCATCAAGCAATTTCTGAACATCTTTCAATTGTAAGTTAACAATCGAACGAATATCTTTTGTACTTAATGGCTGGAACATGATCACCTCATCAATTCTATTTAAGAACTCTGGTCGTACCGTATTTTTCAAGATATCAAACACCATATCCTGCGTCTTCTCAATCACCTCCAGTTTATTCTCTTCTCGCATTCTTTCGAAATTATCTCTAATGACATCAGAGCCAATGTTCGAAGTCATGATAATGATAGTATTCTTAAAATCAGCTACACGTCCTTTACTATCAGTCAATCGGCCATCTTCTAATACCTGAAGTAATATATTAAAGGTATCAGGATGCGCTTTTTCAATTTCATCTAAAAGCACTACGGAGTAAGGCTTTCTTCGAACAGCCTCCGTTAATTGCCCTCCTTCATCATAACCTACGTAGCCCGGAGGTGCTCCGACCAATCTACTCACTGCATGACGCTCTTGATATTCACTCATATCAATACGTGTCAGCATATTTTCATCATTAAACAAATACTCCGCCAAGGCCTTCGCCAACTCTGTTTTTCCGACACCAGTTGTTCCTAAGAATAAGAAGGAGCCAATTGGTCTATTTTTGTTGGACAAACCAGTACGGCTTCTGCGTATTGCATCCGAAACCGCTTCGACTGCTTCATCTTGTCCGATGACACGTTTATGTAGTTCTTCTTCTAATTGTAGTAACTTTTCTCTTTCGCTCTGCAGCATTCTTGTTACTGGAACGCCCGTCCATTTCGAAACAATTTCGGCAATATCTTCTGCATCTACTTCTTCTTTCACCAGTTGACCACCTCCTTCTTGCATATCTTGAAGGCGTACATTGTACTCCTCTAATCTTTGTTGTACTTCAGGGATTCTGCCGTACTGAATTTCTGCCACTTGCGTGAAATCGCCCTCGCGTTCTAAGCGCTTTGCCTGTACTTTCAGCTGTTCAATCTCCTCTTTTGCCTGCTGTATGCCAAGCACTACTTCTCTTTCCGATTCCCATTGCGCTTTAAGCGCAATACGATCGGTTTCTAGATTCGCTAAATCTTCGTTGATACGTTCTACCTTTGTATCATCACTCTCTCGTTTCATGGCTTCTCTTTCGATCTCCAATTGGCGAATTTTACGTTCTAATTCATCCAATTCTTCTGGCATCGAATTCATTTCTAATCTCAACCTTGCCGCTGCTTCATCAATTAAGTCAATAGCCTTGTCTGGTAAAAAACGATCAGAAATATAACGAGTGGATAATTGCACTGCAGCTACAATGGCATCATCCTTAATGTTGATTTTATGATGTGCTTCGTAACGTTCTTTCAAACCACGCAAGATCGATACTGCATCCTCTTCACTTGGCTCACCCACTACAATTTTTTGGAATCGTCTTTCCAATGCTTTGTCTTGCTCTATATATTTTTGATACTCATTGAGTGTTGTTGCACCAATAGCGCGCAATTCACCTCTTGCCAATGCAGGTTTAAGAATATTGGCAGCATCCATCGCGCCTTGATTCTTACCGGCACCTACTAAGGTGTGAATTTCATCAATGAATAAAAATATCTTTCCATCTGCCGATACGACTTCTGTAATCACTGCTTTTAATCGCTCTTCAAATTCACCTTGAAACTTCGCCCCAGCGATCAAAGCCCCCATATCTAAGGCAAAAATTTCCTTCTCTGCTAAATCTTCTGGAATGTCACCATTGACAATTCGATGTGCCAAACCTTCTACAATGGCCGTTTTACCTACACCTGGTTCGCCAATAAGTATCGGATTGTTTTTGGTACGTCTTGCTAGAATGTGTAATACCCTTCTAATTTCTTCATCTCTACCAATAACTGGATCGAGTTTTCCATTTCTAGCTCTTTCATTCAGATTGATGGCGTATTTATTCAGGGCATTATACGTATTCTCTGCACTGCTTGAAGTAACTGTAGAGCCTTTTCTCAAATCGCGAATCGCTGTTTTTAGTGCTTTTTCGCTTACGCCACTATCTTTAAGCATCTGAGCCACTTCATCCTGTACGGATAAAATCCCTAACAATAAATGCTCTAAGGCGATATATTCATCGCCAAATTCCTTTAGGTAAAGGCCCGCCTTTTGAACAGCTTCTGTTGCTGGTCGTGAAAAATAAAAGTTGCCGCCATTTACCTTAGGATAGGATTGTACAATACTATCCGTTGCCTGTTTGACGGCATTATAATGGACACCTAGCTTTTTAAAAGCAAAAGGCGTTACGCTATCATCTACATCAAGAAGTCCTTTCAACAAGTGCCCTACTTCTAGTGCTTGCTGCCCATTCTCCATCGATACTTGCTGCGCTCTTTGGAAGGCTTCCTGAACTTTTATTGTTAAATTATTAAAATTCATGTTGTTACTTTTCTGCTTCTTGAGAAAGAACTTTTAGTTCTACTTTACATAACGCTTTTCTCTCGCTCCTCGTTTTAACAATAATGGAAAATGTACACTCTCTGCCAATTTGCATTACCAGAGAGCATACCCAAATTTAAACCTTATACTCAAGTGCCTAGACAAAATTGCTTGTACAATGAAATTGTCAGTTTAAAAATTATACGTAAACGACGAAGAGGAGGTTATGTATAATTTTTTAGCTGACTTTAAAAATTTCATTGTACCAATTTTTCGGGCAAACTACTTATGCGATCTCAATCGTTCTTTTTGCTAACTCTTTTGCTTCTTCCTTCTTTGGCAATGCTAGGGTAAGTACACCACTTTCGTAATTAGCACTTACTTTGGTCGCATCAACTGTTTTTGGAAGTTGGAAGGAGCGTTTAAAAGATTGATAGCTAAATCCTCGGCGGATATATTTTTCTTTTGTTTCCTGGTCTTCTGTTTTTTGCTCTGCTGAAATGGTCAATAGCCCATTTTTCAACTCCACATTAAAATCTTCTTTCTTTAGACCTGGAGCTGCAATTTCAATCGCAAATCCATCTTTTTCTTCTTTGATGTTAAATGCTGGTGCATTCACCACTGGACGAGCCGTGAAAAAGTCATCGTTAAAGATGTTGTCTAATACATTGGTGAAAGTTGGTAATAATGATTGCTTTCTGTTATTCATGATTATTTTGTCTTTTGATTTTTTTAATTTGAATGACACTCTCCTATATGCAATTGCTGTGCCATTGCCTTTTCAGTGAAAAAAAGACAGGAAATAATCTAAATCGGGTGTCAAAAAGTCATTTTTAATGATTTTGTGATGACTTTTTGACATGCTGCTTGTTTTTACCAACCCCAAGTACCTATGCCACCTTTAAATGGTCCAACAATATCTTTGGTAATCCATCCACCATAAAAGTCGCCTTCCTGTGATTGGACGAGCTCTCCATCTACGTAACAGGCATCTACTTTACTTGCGTAAAATGCTAGATAACCTTGTATAGGTGAAAATGTATTGCTTGGCATAGGATAGCTCCATGCAACATTATTGACTGATTTGCCATTCACAAAAAGATCCCAGTAAATAGCAGATCCTTTAAACTCACAAAAGGTTTTTCGGCCTTCTTGCTTTCGCAAAAAATCCATCTGGATATCTTCTTGAGGAATGTAATAAACAGGAGGGTGGCTTGTTTCTAAAACCCTGTAGCCTCGATTGCTTTTAGCAATCACTTGGCCATTAAATTCAATCTTTAATGCTTTATTAGTCTTTTCCAGACGTGGAGGGCGTGGGTAATCCCAAACACTTTCTTGCCCTGCTTTTGGTTTAATTTTTTTTCTCATAATTTGGAAACAAGGAATTAAAGCACTTGTTGTCAAAAGTCTAGCAGCTTACAAAGCAAAGCATATTCAGACCTTTCAGCACGATGCAGATGGGTAGAAGGGAGTGATGCTATTAGACATACTTTTAATGCCGCCGGTAGACCGTATTTGGGCTTCGTTTTTGCGTCAAGGTGAAAAGGAAGAAGAAAGAATAGGAAAAAAATAGAGAAATAGAAATCTCTGGTATGGAAAGTTTGGAACTTTGACCTAGTCGAAGTTCCGAACTCTCATATTTTTTATAACGGGAAATAATTTAATTGATTTCATTATGAAAACGCTCGTCAAACAACTCATCTAAATAATCCGAACGTTTAGTAGGGGTATAATTATCACGACAGACATCTGGTCCGCTTCGCATGATGCTCAGGCAAGTCCCATCCTCATGGGTGCCTTCCCGGTGATCACGTGCCAGATAACAGTGACCTAACTCATGGAAAATAGCAAATTCTTTTGCAAGATCTGAAGTGTTTTCCCAGAAGGTAGCATCAATAATTATCTGTTTAGGGTTTTCGGAACTATGAGAAGACTGAGCTACTACACCATCTTCAAGAATTTCTTCGATCACACCACTAATACCAGCCGCTCTTAAATCGACATCTATTCCACGAGCTAAGCCTTCGACCTCAAAACTGTTGAAGTAATCCCAAATTTCAGGATGAACACCATCATATGCTTGAACTTCTTGACCTATTGTAGGGATTTCTTCATTAGGAGATATATCATCAACTTGATCTGAACAAGCTGTGAATGTAAGGAATGTAATAGCAAAACCGAATAGTAAAGCTTTTTGAGACACCATAATTAATATTATTTAGAATTATAGGAAGCAATTAAAAATGGTTTTGCTGTGTCTGTTCTTTCTACCTGCCTAGACAAAATTGCTTGTACAATAAAATTGTCAGTTTAAAAATTATAAGTAACTGACTAAATGGAGGTTACGCATGGTTTTTTAACTGACTTTAAAAATTTTATTGTACCAATTTTTCGGGCAAACTACTAGTTTGTATCGAAAGAACAAATACATAATGCACAAATATTAAAAAAATTGTATAGATGATACATTTTTGTCTGCTAGGCGTACTTTTTTTATCTTAGATCAAAGACAATTCAAATGAAAAACACGCTCAAAAAGTACCTCGTTGATGGTTTATTAATTGTATTCAGTGTATTGTTTGCACTATTTATCAATAAATTAGCTGAAAGTACTAAAATTAATAAACAAAAAAAGATAGCTATTGAAAGCATTCAAAAGGAATTGTACAGAAATGCTGGAATAGTGAACGATTGGTACCCTCGCCATAAAGCTACGATGGAAAAAATTAATGATATAGTTGAAGGGCGCAACGATAGTTTGAAAAATGAATTTTTAAAGTATCAGTTTTTAAACCTTGCACTTCTCACAGAGGATGAAAGTTTAATGGATGCTTTTCTTACCAATACGGCTTGGGAAACGGCCAAAACTACTCAGGTCATTTCTGAATTTGATTTTGAGACGATTCGATCTTTGACTTTTGTTTATGATATGCAGGAAGTCATTACAGAGAAGACCATGATAAAGATATTAGATTATTATTTCGATAGAGAGGCTCACAATCTAGAGCAATTAGAACCCACCTTGATTCAATTCCAATTAAGGTTTTCAGAATTGGTTGGGCAGGAAGCCCTTATTCAAGATTTTTATGATAAAGCTATTAATCGCCTAGAAAGCCTATAAGGTGAAATGCAATTTCATCCCTTCATGGCTAGCTCTAAAACCTAACTTTTCGTAAAAACGGATGGCATCAGGTCGTTTCTTATCTGTTGTGAGTTGAATTAAGTGCGCCCCTTTTTCTTTAGCTCTTTGGATGGCCCATTTGAATAAGGTTTCTCCTAGACCTTTTCCTCTGTGGTCTTGGTGAATGCGTACTGCTTCAATTTGTGCTCTGATACCTCCTTGATAGGTAAGATAGGGGATGAATGTAAGTTGCAGTGTTCCAATGATTTCTTGGAACTCATTTTCTACAACCATTAATTCCTGATTAGGATCTTGATCTATTTGCCGAAAGGCTTGAAGATATGGTTCTGGAAGTGGAGTACGGAAGTCCTCCCTCAGTTTGCCTAATGGATCACTAGCCAACATGCCGACAATCTGAGAGAGATCTTCTATATGTGCTTTTCTAAAGCTAATCATTAGAACTTCGTTTCTAAGACGTATGGTAACATTTTACGCCAAGTAGGCCAGTCATGCCCCATATCATGTCCCCATAAATCCAATTCATGCGGAATACCTTTAGCATTCAAAATGCCAGAGAAATGACGAGATGCTTGAGGGTTTTCGTAAGAACCCTGACCAGCAAGGATATGGATATGATTGCTACGACGCATTTGCGTAAGCAAATGATGATCGTCTATATTGCCAATATATTGAGCAGGAGAATTGAAGTAGACATCCGTGTCGTGGTAACCTTTTGTGTAAGTGCTCAAGTCATAATCGCCACTCATAGCTACCACACCATTGATTAAATCAGGACGCTTGAAGAACAAGTTTGCAGAATGCAAAGCTCCTAATGAAGCACCACAGGTGTAAATAGGAGTGTCTTGACTAGTCTTACCTTTGATAAAAGGAATCACCTCATTGTATACATAATCATTAAACTGATTATGACGAATAGACTTATGACGAGGGTGCATATGGTTGTTCAACCAGCTCTCGGAGTTGATGCTATTGATAGAGAAGACCTTAACTTTCCCTTCGTTGATATATTTACTGATGGAGTTGATTAAATGGAAACGTTCATATTCCAGGTAATCAGCTGCAGCTGTTGGCAATAATAATAATGAGAAGCCATAGTGGCCATACATTACGATTTCCATGTTTTTGTTCAAAGATGGGCTATGCCACTGATGGATTTCACGATGCATATCTCTTTCAATTTTTTGCAAAGTTAAAATACTTTAATTGAAATGGAGTAGTGTTTTTAAAATTTTATTTAAGTAGGAGTCTTGTTGGAGAAGTGAAATGGAATAAAATTTCAAAAATAGTTTTTCGACTTATTTTTTATTCTGATGATTGCTTTTTTGCTGTTTGAAAATAATTAGAATATTCTCGTATTTTTTTGCTCTAGATGCGTGATTTTTGCAAAATCAGCTATAAAAATGCACTTTAATATTTCTAAAAAGTAGCAATCTATCCATTTTTGAGTTTTGTGAATAGAAGCCATTTTCCTGAAAACGAATGTTTTAGTAATGGATTTGTTAATGTGTTGATGACTATCTAAAACCTAAAAATTAACCTTTCATTTTTTACTTAGCACGCTTACATTGCCTATAAAGTTGATTGCAATTGAAATATGCATTCAACCAAACAAAAGTACCGATTTCTAAAAAGTACGGATTTTCATGAAGAAGTACGAAATTACAATTTCGGACGATTAGCCCTAGTTTCTGCTGCATCTTTGTAGTGTCAGAAATGATAAAGGCATTAGAAACAAATTTATTACGGATAGTTTTAGAATAGTTTATAGGCTCGTTTACCACTTTATTAATCACCCGACATGATTTCCTTCTATGCCAGCAGTTGTCCTGCTGGCATAAAGGAAAGATTTTGTCCAAATCGAAAAGATGAAAACGGTTAAAATCCTAGTATTAATCCTAGAAGTCATAGCAGTATTTTGGAACATTTGCTTTTAGACTTCTGGTTCGCTTGCAGCCAAATTTATCTAAATACGCTACAAAATAATGGTAATGAATACCTTTTTTGACGATTTTACTGCTAAAGCAGATGTGCTAAAGTTATATCACAAAAAACTAGATGAACTTGCTATTTCCTACGAATCTATTTTCATAGAAACTTCATTTGGCAATACGCATGTTCTCCTTACGGGAAATGAAAACGGTCCACCTTTGGTCTTGCTTCATGGCTCTAATGGATGTGCACCAGTTGGAATTGAAGCATTAATCGGTTTGTGTAAAGACTATCGCGTATATGCCATAGATGTATTGGGCCAGCCTAACCTGAGTGATGAATTTAGACCAAGTATGTCTAATGAAGATTATGGGAAATGGATGATGGATATTTTCGCTCGGCTAAATATTAGGAATGTGACCTTAGTAGGTATTTCATTTGGTGGATTTATTACTTGGAAAACGCTTGTTTTTGACACAAAAAGAATTGCACAAGCATTTCTAATTGTTCCAGCAGGCATTGTAAATGGCAATCCATTAAAAGCATTATTGCGGGTATTTCTACCAATGAAACGATATAAGAGAACACTAAAGGAACAATACGTAAAGCAGTTTTTAGATCAATTGTTTACAGAGAAAGATGAGTTTGCATTTGCTTTTCTTTCCAAAGTATTTCGACACTACCGCATGGATTTTTCGCCTATTCCAGTAGTTAAATCATCACAAGCAAAGCAGATAAAAATCCCCGTTTACATGGTAGGGGCGGAAAATGACTTGTTATTTCCCGGAAGGAAGATGTTGAAAAGAGCGAAAAAAATATTTCCCTCTTTAGCAGGGACGCTCCTTTTGACATCTTCCAAGCACGTGCCTGACAAGCAAGCGAACGTACGAATCGAACAATGGATTAAAGATCAAACCCTTGTTCAGTAACTCTAAACAATCAAGTAAAAATCTAAACATTAGAATTATGCATTTTCTTAAGAAATCACCAACTGTATTAAAAACACTTTTTATTCTTGCTATCACACTAGGCGTATTTTCAGCATCTGCTCAAGAAGCAGATACTATAGTTAGAAGAGATGGTTTTGTAATTGGTTTTGGCGTAGGAATAGGAGCAGGAAGTATTTCAGAAAGCAATCAAGAAGTATCTTTTGATGAAGGATAATTTGTGTTTACACTACCAAATCTGAAACTTGGATGGATGGTAAATGAGCGTTTGGCTATTTTAGGAACTTTTCATGGAATGATTTATGACTTTGATGGAAAAGATAGAAGTTTTGAAGCTTTTACACCATCTGTCCAATATTGGGTAAAAGATAATTTTTGGATCAATGGAGGTGTTGGCCTTTCAGTGGATATGCCAGCATTGTACGAGTTTGATGATCTGAGTAGTGAAGATTGGAACTTTGGTTGCGCTGTATCAGCAAGTGCTGGTTATGAGTTTTATCAAAATGATAACTTCACCATTGATTTACACACTAAATTATACCTAGGAAGAGTATTTGGATTATTTCTGGAGTTGGACTCATTTAAGCACTGGAGTGCAATTAGGGATGTCATTATTGTTATCGTTGTTTTATGTTGAAATCAGTGGATTCATTGGGTAGAAAAAGTTGATCGATTTTTTCTCTGGAGGGTATCATCTGCCAATTGAGGAAGATCGAATTTTTATGTTTTTGGATATGAAGTCGTCTACCACTATAGCTGAAAAATTAGGTCATGTACAATACTATAAGTTGCTTGATGCCTACTATTGTTCTTTTCCGGATGCAATCATCGATCATGAAGGCGAAATCTATCAGTATGTAGGAGATGAAATAGTATTGACGTGGAAATTGCTCCCCAATCAAAAGGATAACAGGAGTATCGATTGCTTTTTTGCAATGAAAGCAGCATTAGAACAAGAGCGCGAGATGTTTCAAGAACGCTTTGGAATTATACCTTCTTTTAAAGCAGGTATTCATGTTGGACGTGTTACCACTGGACAGATTGGTGCGATTAAGAAGGAGATTATTTTTAGAGGAGATGTACTAAATACAGCAGCTTGGATACAAAGTCTTTGCAATAGCTATAGCTTAGATTTGATACTCTCAGGAGAGATGATCAAACATTTAGAGTTAGGTGAAGACCAGGAGCTTGGATTCCTCGGCGAAGCTGTCCTTAGAGGCAAAGAAGAGAAGAAAGAGCTATTTACCGTAAGGGAAAAGAAGGCAAAAAAAATGATGTATTCCTCTATGCTAATGAGCAATTATTTATCTAAGTCCGATTATAGTCTAAATACCACCTATTTCTTATTACAAGTTGTATCATTCTTTCAAGTATGGACTCTTTCTCAATTTTTCAATTATTCCGTTTTGTGGGATAATATCGGGGCATGCCTCGTAGGGTATTAAACCACTGCCACCATAATAATTCCAGCCATCTACGGGAAGAATAAATTGAAACCCCTTTTTTCCGAAACTTATGTTGGTATCGTCATCAATAACAATATTTTCTCGATCTAGGTTATTGTCCTCATCTGTATATTCGTAATACTTTCTGGCCAATTCAGTTAAACGATTATTTAGGTTGTCATTTTCGATGAAGAAATCTGATCTTTTTAGTTTAATGAGTTTTAGACCTTGTCTTTTGAAATAGTTGAACTTTGGTTCTATCCCACTTCCATGTCCATAGGTCTCTTCTTCTCGATTAATCTCATAGATGTGTTCACTTAGTTTTCTAGCATAATAGTAATGGTTGATAAATGTTCCATATCCTGGTGGCCAGCAATTGTAGTCTTCACCATCGGTTTGAAACTTTTCTGCTAGTTCTCTTATGCAGACATCATTATCACAAAAGTAATAGGAGAATTCGGATTCTTCTGGCTCAGAAATTGCTGAAAGAATGGCATTTTGAGTCCATTCCATATCTGTAGGAACAAATACAGCATCAAGCTTTTGTTTGTCCATTTGGTTTTGAGCAATGATATTCAAATTGATCAGCTCTTGCAAATTTAAACTGCTGTCTCTCTCTTCAAAAACACCCCCATTCTTATAATATTCGTCCAAGCAACCGATTAAAATATTTTGATGGAGTGAATCTGGTGGAATAAGAACATTACCTTCCTCATCACTTATTGCTAATTTCCCGTTTTGTTGAATGAAGACTTTGTTGCTTTGTAGTCGATAAGGTGGTATTTCAGACTTAGCTTTGAAACTAGAGAATCCCCATCTATCAAGATAGGTGTAGCTACCATCAGCCAGCTGAATGAGGAAATGCCACTCTTCTACCGATTCATGTTCAACAGCAATAAGTTTAGAAGAAGTTGGGAAAAGATTTTTATTACTTAGGGGTTGAATTAACTCATAGTTATTTTCTCTTTTTAATAATACGGGTGCTTCGAAGTCAAAATTGCAATCCTGGCTCTCCCATTCCCATTCGTTTACGATATTGAAGATAGGATAGTTGTAAACATTGGGTAAGAGTGTTTTGCCTGTGGCATCAACCATTCCCCAACGCTTCTTCCTAATCGTCCAATATACTGGCACTGATTCTACTTCATCAGCTCCAATCCAATCGATTGTGGCTGGGATTATAGTATCATATTTGGATACATCAAAGTTTTGACCAAACCCGAAAAATGGAAGGGAAACAGCGATGAAAAGAATGGTTAAGCGAATCATGGGGGATTAAATTTGTTATCTATGAAATTAGCGATAAGCAAGTGTTTTTGCTTTCATTTTCTAATTCTAAAAAATCAACGATTTAAGAAAAAATAGATTGTTTGTGCCACTAGTTTTAAGCCTTGATTTATGCTGGTTTTTATTTGGAATATTTAATTCTTTGAGTGACTTTATAATGTAAAAACTAAGATAGATTATAGTCTAAATCTTACCTCAAAGTGCGCTGAAATGTGATAGAAAAATCGTATTTTTAATAGAAATACAAACAAAAAACTTAAGCATGAAATTAGGCGCATTTTCATTAAGTTTATCCGTCAAAGATCTGCAAGTTTCAAAAAATTTTTACGAAAATTTAGACTTTGCAGTATTCGCTGGGCTAATGGAAAATAACTATTTGATTATGAAAAACAGGGATACACTTTGTAAGAGCTATCCAAAAAATACTAGATGAAATAGGCATAGCGACAGGCCATGCTATTGACTCTGGCGAAGGGCCAGCAAGCTTCTCGGTTACCGATCCAGATGGTAACATTATTTTGATTGACCAACATCGTTAGAAACACGCCAAATATTTTTACATGACGGAAAGAGAACAACTATCTTCTAAACCTATAGAAGAGCTAGAATGGTATGAGCATATGCGATTAAGACCTGGTATGTACGTGAGGCGAGTAGATATCAGTGGATTTATCGAAATGCTAAAAGGAGTAGTTAATGCAGCTATTTTAGGTGCTAACACAAACTCCTTCATGATACATTTTAAGGAAGGCAAAGAATTGTCCTTGAAGTTTAATGTCTTAGAGGGCAAAATCCTTAATAATTGGGGACAGTTTAATAGAAATACGATCAGTTCATTCTTATTGGAGTTATTCGCTTTGAATGCCTTAAGTGAAAAATTTGTTATTCGATTTTTAGATGAATCTGAAGAGCTGATTCATCAGCAAATTTTTGAAAAAGGCGTTTTGCTGGAGGGAAATAATTTGGAAGAAATCTCCTGTTCAATGGTGATGATTGATTGCCTTTTAGATGAAGATATATGGGGCGCTGATTTTGGCTGGCATTACATTTATTTGACTCATCAATTAAGAGAATTTGCTTATCTATTTGCACAAACCAAGTTTGAGTTAAACTATAAAGTACATGGCGATGATTGCAAAGTGATTTATCATTTTAAAAATGGCTTGAAGGATAGAATTGATATTGAGTTATTTGAAGGCTTAGGAGGTAGCCTTTTTAATACAGTGATCAACAAGAAATTTGATGATTTTGAAATAGAAGGTGCATTTGCTTTTCGAAATTATTCGGTAGATGCCCCTTATTTAAGATCTTACACCAACAA
The DNA here is from genome assembly GCA_022448955.1 of Saprospiraceae bacterium. GTDB lineage: Bacteria > Bacteroidota > Bacteroidia > Chitinophagales > Saprospiraceae > JALEHC01. The sequence continues at coordinate 6,233 of JAKVCU010000094.1, read as the reverse complement.
TTATCATACGCATGAAAATGGTACACATGTTGATGGTCTATTGAAAGGTTTGACTTATGGTGTCATGAAGTATTTTCAAAAGTATAAACTGACTGAAGAATACAAAATTTCTGAAAAGGGCATGCAAGAAAACCTTGTTGCCGCAATCAATATCAAACTACAAAATCCTTTTTATAGTGGATGCGTAAAGAATAAATTGGCCAATCCAGATATTATTGAGCCTATCGCTAATCATGTAGCAGAATTGTTATTTGAGATGATAGAACAAGATGAAAAAGCTACAGAGCAACTCATTCGAAAGTTTAGGGTTTATTAAATAAGATTAAAGATGAGTGATTTATGGAGTCCGCAACTTATTTGAATATTTTACAACCTATCGTACATTATAGTTTACATTTTCTTTTTCCAGGAATTATTGCCTATGTATTTTTCCGAAAGGAATGGAAAAAAGCATGGCTAATAATGATTGCTACTATGCTTGTAGATTTAGATCATCTGTTGGCTGATCCTATTTTTGATCCTGATCGATGTAGTATCGGTTTTCATCCCCTCCATTCTTATTATGCCATTGGGGTTTACTGTATTTTGGCTTTCTTTCAGCGGTGGCGCATCATAGCGGTGGGCCTTTTATTCCATATGTTGACGGATTATCAAGATTGTTTGTGGTAGTTTATTTTGCGTAACAACTCAATATTTCTGCCGTTTATTCAAGAAAAAGACAGGCGTTTCACCCAATAAGTATAGAACGCAATGGAATTAGCACTGTCTTTTTCCTGATGCTTTTGTTTACATCTGAATATTATTTTCCTCTGGGAACTGCTTAGGAATGATGTTGTGATCTTCATCGAGTAATTGTCGAAGATCTATTTCAATACCTCTTGCAATGGTAGATATCGGTACATCATTGGCCGAACCTTCGAAAGGATTTTCTCCAACAGTACCAATCCTCTGCATCGTATGAAAGACCCAAGATACCAGAGTACAAAATGGTATAGCCAACCATGTCAGGCACCAACTCCATGAAAAATCGTCAGATAAGTTCAGTGCGATTTTTGAAAACTCAGGTACAATGCCAAATGGAAGAAGAAGTAAGAAAATCCAGACGAATATATGCGATAGGGTAGCATACTGCCTTGGGTACGGGAAGTTTTTGATACGTTCTGACTTTCCTTGTAAAGTGAACAACTCTTCCAATACGTTTTCTAATTCTAAAAAGGCAAATTCCCAAATCAGTCCTTTTTCTTTTAAATCTCTAATGTTTTTAGACTGTAGATAAAGAATCGCAGCAGCTTTATTCTTCTTGCCCATGATATAAGTCCATTCATCTGCATCCAAATAATGGAATAAATCATCTTCTAAACTGAATATCTTTTCTGGAATATGTATCACCTTTGACCATTCCCTATTCGTTCGGTGATTTTCAAACGCCTCCCAACTTTTGGGCTGCCTCATAGCATGACGTAATGCGGTGAGCCAAGCGATATGACGATAGACTAAAATGCTTCTAAAGCTTTTTAGTTGCGATTCAGAAACTGGCGAATGAGCATGCTCATTCGTAACCATATCTTTTGTTTTCATGCCCCAAGTCCTAGAAGTATTTACAATACCTCCCCAAATCTTTCGTGCTTCCCATATCCTTCCATATGCGGCATTATTTTGAAAACCAACGATGAATGCTACTGCTGTACCAATGAGTGCCACTGGTGTCCAAGGGACATTCAAAAAAGTCCACCCTAATTGATCATAAAGAATAACCACAATAGTAGAGAAGGCAAGGAACCCATAAGTTTCCCAACGGGTCCAATGCAACATTTCTTTTAAAGAATATCTAGTTTTGGTTTGCATGCGTGTTATTTAAAAGTACTGCTGAATATGCTTTTCAAATCTTTGGAAGTCATTTTCAATTTCTGGGTTTTTCATCACGTCGTAACAAGCGAATGTTGGAAGAGGCTTCATCCCAAAAAACTTGAAGTTCATGTGTTGTGGGTATAGCAAATCATCTACTGACTTTCCACTAAATAAGTACTCTTCTTTATTATCAAAAGCTTCTTTCGGAGCATTAAATGTGAGTGATAGCATGTACTTTGCATCTGTCAAATTTCCCCCAGCACCATAATTGGCTTTAGGTGCGGAAGCACTACGACCATCATTATTGCACAACTTGCCAAACATCCCTGCTGTATATACTTCATCCATATATTTTTTGAAACTCCAAGTAAGTCCCATCCAATTGACAGGCGTTTGAAGTAAAATGACATCTGCCCAAAGGTGCTTTTCCACTTCCTCTTCTACATTATAGTCATCCTTCATAGAAGTTTGCTTAATCTCATAACCTTTGGTTGTAAGAATTTCAGCAGCCTTATCCACTAATGTTTGATTAAGTTTTCCTTCTGCAAATGGATAATATTGATGACCATTAATGATGAATACTTTTTTCATTATCGTTGTGTTTTATAGGTTTTTTAAAACGTCAATCAGTTCATCCGGGTTAGGTCGATTCCTATAGTCTGCCTTGCTTTCTGCATATTGGATAATGCCATTTTGATCAATAATGAACCTTGCGGGCATCGGAAGCGCCCATTCTGCATTTCCTTGCTGCACTTCTAGATTAATGTTGAATTTGTCTCTGTATAATTCTTTAAGATCTTCTGGATAGTAGAATTTTAGACCAAACTTTTCCGCAAGCATATTTCTATCATCATGAAGGATATCAAAGTTGAGCTTTTGCATTGCGGTGATCTTCTTTAAATACTGAGGCAGTTCGGGAGAAACCCCTAATAAAGTAGCATTATGCTCTTCAAATACAGGTAAGTATTTCTTTAGATTAGCCAAATCTGCGTTGCAATAAGGACACCATACTCCTCTATAAAAAGTAAGTATCAATTTCCCTTTTGAAAGCATCTCTTTGCTAGAAATTTTCTCGTTTTCTTGGTTGATTAGCTCAAAAACTGGTGCTTGATCACCTACCTTTAAAACTTTAGAAGGAATCTCTGACTGCTCTAGGTCATGAGTGGCCTTATGCATGATCTTTAAATAAGCAGGGGGCATATTCCCTTCAATTCTTTCTTTTATCTTTTCGAGACGTTCTTGAAATTCCATTATCTCTATTTTAGATTGCTATTGTGTATTTAATGCGTTTTGACGATGCAAATAAAAGGTGTATATTGGTATCGTCAAAACAGATTTTTTCAATAATTACCATCGTTATTTTAGATAATGAATCTTCAGTTTATAAAATACTTTGTGGTTTTGAGCGAGACGGGCAACTTTACAAAGGCTGCTCAGAAAGTTCATGTAGTACAATCTTCTTTTTCGACAGGTATAAAAAAGCTAGAGCAACAGCTAAGCTGTAAGCTTTTTTTTAGAGATAATCGGCAAGTGCATTTAACAGAAGAAGGCAAGCAATTGCTTCCAAAAGCCAAACAACTCTTAAGGGTTTGGAATGATATGGAAAGTTTATTCTCTGTAGAATACGCTAAGCCACTTCGATTAGGTGTCGTAAGTGAAATCGATTTTAAGGCGATTGTTCCAATGATGAAATCTTTTCACGAAAGGTTTCCCAGCCATCAAGTTCAAATAGTAGAAGGTAATGAGGCAGAATTGCATCAAAACCTAAAGAATGAAAGCATTGATGGTTTTTTTCAGAAATATATTCCAGATGAGCAAAACGGTTTTGAACATCAACTTATCCGTAAAGATAAATTGGTATTAGCAGTGCCTGTTCAACATGTTTTTGCTTCTAAAAGTAAGCTTCCGCTCAAGTCTATAGATCAACAAGATTTAGTTGAACGTACCAATTGTTCTTTATACATGGAGGTAGAGAGCTGTTTAGATCAACATGAAATCAAACCGAACATCGTATTCCAGGCAAAAGGTGATGATATGGCTAGAGCATTAGTCGCTTCAGGAATTGGCATCTCACTGATACCTCAAATAGATACAGAATACCCCAATATCAAGTATGTTTCGATTTCAGATCATCAATTTCATAGAAAGATTTTTTTAGTTTGGAAGAAGGGTAATACTTCTAAAATGCTAAAGAATCTATTATCTCTTTAACTTAAGAAACAAAGTACTAAAGTTTGCCAACTCAAAACTATTCCAAAACATGCTACAAAAATTACAACTTTTAGGCGCTAGATTACTATCTGTCTTGAATATCTTCATTTTATTAAGCAGTGTAATTTTATTAACATTACTATCATGTGAAGAATCAAGTCATGAGTTTTATGGGCTTCAATTAGAGGCAGATGGTGATATCTTAAAGGTAAGATATAATGGAGAGGGCGACATAGTACAATTCAAAATGTTTGAGGGTCTAGATTTGATTTTGAAGCAGAATGAAAAAGGAATTTTCGAAGGACAGTTAAGTATTCCAGATATCAATGATGCTATCTTTAGCTACGATCTTTTGGTGCATAAAAAAGCGGCCTCTGGAAAGATGGTAAAAGTACCTTATGGGCCAGCCGATTCTGATCGACAACGATTCTATTGGATGGGAAAAAATAGGAAGATAGACTATAATAAAAGCGCTTCACTCGAAGGAAAAGTAGTAGAAGATTCTGTCGAAAGTATTTATCTCTGGGAAAGCAGAGGTGTAACCATTTATTATCCACTAGCAATAAGCGATAATACACCTATCATCTATTTTACAGATGGATCAGTGGTAGCAGATTATGCACCCTATGTAGATGAATTGATTAAGAAAAAAGAGATCGCCCCTGTCATTTTAATTGGTGTTCATTCAAGTACCGAAAATAGGTATCAAGAATATGTCAATCATGGTATTGACAATGAATTGTTCATCAAGCATGAAAGTTTCTTTTATGAAGAAGTTTTACCCAAGTATGAGCAGGAAAATTGGAAGGGCAAAAGATATCTATATGGCTTTTCTAATGGTGCAGCCTTTGGCATGTATAATGGAATAAACCACCCAGCTAAGTTTGAAAAAATCATTGCCTACTCCACTGCGGACTACGTCTCTGAGATGATCAGCCCAATTGAATTCAAATTTGATGAATACCCTGTGTTTATCATGGGTGCTGGACGTTACGAAGAAAGTATTTTCAACGATAATACAGCCTTCGTAGAAAAAATGAAAGCTAATAACATTGATGTTGAGCTCAAAGAACTCATTTCAGGCCATGATTCTTTTGTTTGGAAAATGGAGTTTTTAAAATTTTTGGAAGAGGAGTTAGCTATGCTTTAACTAGGGAGGGCTCAAAAAAGACACCATTACTCCCAAAGCATTGATAGGTAATGATTTAAATGTTGATAGTTTTGGTATGACCAGCTATAAATGCACAGAAAACTGCATCTTGAACAAAGGCTTGCACTTCGATGATTCAATATACGCCAGCTAGTGAACTGAGTTTATCTCTTCTTCGTACGCCCTTTAAGCAAGAATCAGATGCCACCGATCGTTGGCTGCAAACGATCTTGGTCGTTCCTCTTGGGTAAAGCATGGAGAATGCCTTTTGAGCTTACTTCTATGATCTTTTTGGTATTGATGGAATTTAGATCAGGTAAATTGAACCATGTTGGCTCAAACAGCAAATGACCAGAATTTAAGTTGCAGTTTAAAGATTATTATGATCGTTTTGACTAAATGCGAACAATTAATTTCTTCTATAAAAGAGGACTAAGCTAATATTCCTTGGTATAATACGTAAGAATATTGCTAACTTTAAATTGGTTCAGATTAATGTAATCTGTAACTTGAAGGATAAATGCGGATAATTAAATGATTAGCTGTATAAGTGTTTGTAAAATGAAAATGATGAAAAAGTATTTCTCTTTATTACTTTTTTCTATTCTTTTACAATATTCCTATTCTCAGGAAGCTAATTTGATTATTGATGTACTGGGAATAAATGAGGTAAAAGGTATCATTCAGGTCGGTATATATAACAATAGTGATTCATTCCCTAAGATTGGAAGGGAATATCGAGTAGCATATTTTACTGTCAGCTCAAAAAATGTAACAGCTACAATCGAGAATTTACCTCAGGGCGAGTATGCAGCTGCATTGTATCATGACTTAAATAGTGATGGAGAATGCAATTTGAATTTCTTAGGTATTCCAAAAGAGCCATATGGTTTTTCGAACAATATTAAGCCTTTTTTTAGAGCGCCTTCCTATGAATTAACGAAAATCACCTTAAAAGGCCATAAAACAATTCAGATTAAACTTATCGATTAAAGTGTACTTTCATGAAGCTTTTTACTGTTGC
>JAKVCU010000093.1:17127-35688 GCA_022448955.1 Saprospiraceae bacterium | reverse complement strand
GTTATCTCAAATTTAGTCCACTCCTTAGAATTCTCTTTATTTTTTTCACCAAAGCTCAAAATGCTAAAGTCGAGCTTTGATAAGATTTTGTTTTAACTAATTACAACATTTTGATAAGCGGGTCTATTGATCAAAAAATCTACTCTCGTCTAATCGCCTCTACCGGATCTAAACGTGAAGCCCTTATCGCTGGATAAGTCCCAAATACAATACCAATGATCAGTGCTACTAAACTAATTACCATCATCGTATTTGCCGTAAAGGCAGCTTGAAAAGGCGCCTTCGTAAATGCCTTAACGACAGGAACAAATGCAAACGTCCCTAGTACACCTACTACTATGCCAAAGAAACAGCCAATCAACGATATCGTCGTCGATTCTGCTAGAAATTGTACTATAATATCTCGTTTTTTTGCTCCCATTGCTTTCCGTAAACCAATTTCACTGGTTCTTTCCGTTACAGAAATAAGCAGTACATTCATCACTCCAATTCCACCTACCAAGACAGATATCCCTACAATAAAGCCCATAATTAATCTAAAGACTAAAAATCCTTGATCAACTTGTGCCAAGCGGCCTTCATCTTTGGCAAACTGGAATTCATCAACCTTCCCTGGAAATAAATGGGCTAAATGTGCTTTAATGGTATCTTGCATGGCATCAATTTGTTCTACACTTGGAGCTTTAAATGAAAGTGGAACAGCTGATTTATTAGTTTGCCAATAGCTACTATCTAAACTACTCATTGGAATCCATGCTAGCGGTGGTTCACCTTCTCGTTCTTCGTCAATTCCTATGACTTGGAAGCTTTGATCATTTACTTTTATGGATTTACCAATAATGCTTTCCAGTTTTTGCTCTTTGGCTAAAGATTTTGCGAAAGCTTCATTAATTACTGCCTTATTCGCTGTCGCTAAATCTTTTTCCTCTAAGTTTTCACCAAATACCAATTTTGGTGGTTTTAAGGTATAAGGAATCGTGGTGTAATTCACGATGACCCCAACTTCTGCAGTATCTTCTTCTAGCTGAGCAACCTGATTCTTGCGCACCGACATCATCATCATTATGTCTTCTTCTAGCTGTTCTCGAAAGAACTGATAATGTTTGTACTCAAAATTGGGAAAGCTATCTTTGGCCACTCTAATTTCGCCTACCTTTTTGTAAGCAATCGGCCCCACTGTTAATACTTCCAAACTGGTGGTTTGAGAAATTTGATCATGGGCATATTTTTCTAAGCCATCAATCATAGAAAGAATACCCACCAATGCGGCTACACCAATTACAACGCCCAAAACAGAGAGTAGTGTATGAAATACATTAGATCGAAAGTGAGATAATGCTTCTTGAATAGAAACAAGGATTGTTTTTAACATAGTCGGGTTTTTATGCTATTATCTGGATTTACAGTCTAATTTTTGTTTTTTTTCGACTCACGAATGGGTTCTTTCGCTAAAGTCAATTTAATCGTAAGTTTCGCATAGTTTTCCTAAGAATGAATTATTATCTTTCCAGACAAATGGAAAGTGCCTTATGGAACGTAACGACCTTGATTATACAATAGCAGCTTTCGCTAAATTATTAGATAAGAGTAAGGCTTTAGTTTTGGATCAATTCCAAGATTTAGATAATAAGAACGCTTATCACGACTATCCGCAGAATGAGGTGGAAAGCTGGTTTGCAGAGTCTTTACCCGAAGAAGGCATGCCAGATGATGCTCTTTTACAAAAAGTAAAAACACATATTCTAGATAAAGCCACTGGCAATCTTGGTCCACATATGTATGCCTATGTCACAGCTGGAGGCACCCAAATATCCATTATAGCAGAGCAGCTTGCTGCTACGATCAATCAAAACATTGGAAAATGGCACTTAGCTCCTTCCATTAGCGAAATAGAAAAAAGAGTAGTCCAATGGGCTGCTGAAATGATTGACTATCCGGGACAGGTAGGTGGTGTACTCGTAAGCGGCGGTTCCGCTGCCAACCTAGCAGGACTTACCGTTGCTAGAAACATCTTCTTCGAAAAGCTGAACATCCGCAAAAATGGCCTATTTGGCGTAAAGCCATTTACAGTTTATGCTTCGAAAGAGGTCCATGGCTGCGTAGACAAGAGCTTAGAACAACTCGGAATAGGAACCAATCAGCTCAGAAAGATTAAAACGCAGGAAGACTTCACTATAAATCTGGAAGCACTAAAGCAACAGATTGAGCAGGATATTAAAGATGGATTCCAACCTTTTTGCGTAGTGGGCAATGCTGGAACAGTGAATACAGGCGCCATAGATGACTTAGAAGCCCTGCACCAAATTTGCGAAAGCTATAAAATGTGGTTTCATGTAGATGGTGCCTATGGCGGAGTAGTCGCTATGTTGGAATCCGTAAAAGCAAAATACAAAGGTATTGAAAAAGCAGACTCTGTTGCTTTGGACTTCCATAAATGGTTATACCAACCTTTTGAATTGGGTTGTGTCATCGTGAAAAATTGGGAAACCCTCAGAAGAGCCTATTTCAAAAAAGCATCCTATCTAGATACCCAATTAGAAGAAGCTAGCCGCTTAGACTTTAATGAGCATTATTTTCAGTTATCGCGCAATGCTAAAGCCTTAAAGGTTTGGATGAGTATCAAATCCTATGGTATGAAGGCATTGAGAGCAATGATCCAAAAAGATATTGACCTGACGAATTACCTTTGTGATCAGGTGAATCAATCAGAGGATTTTACTTTAAAATCACAGGCCAATCTTGCAGTAGCTTGTTTTCAATACACAGCTAAATTAGAAGATCAGGAACAGATTATTCACCTAAACCAAAGACTTATACCCGCACTAGAAAAAGATGGAAGGGTTTTCATTACTGGTACCAAATTGAATGGAGAATTAGTCCTTCGAGCGTGTATAATCAATCATAGAAAGCAAAAGTCATCGATAGATTATTTACTTCAAGTCATTCGTGATGTCGCCGCTACCCTATGAATTCATTAAAGCTTATCCTATCCAATCCAGCTTATTTTGCTCCGGCATGGGTGTTTGCCTCACTTAATATCGTGACAGGCACATGGGTGCTTTATCTGCCCCATATCAAAGTAAAATTTGGTTTGGACGACGCTCAGGTTGGCCTTGCCTTATTTTGTATTGCATTGGGGATATTGATTGCTATCCCATTTGTACCATTGATCAATAAAAAGATGGGGGAAGGCCAATCTACTAGACTAGGAATTATTTTATTTGCAATAGCCTTTAATTTCCCCTTTCTGGCTAGTAGCTATACCTTACTCTGTGCCTATCTTTTTTTGGTAGGATTACTAACTGGATTTACGGATGTATCCATGAATGCTTTAGTAGCAACTATTGAAAATAAAAATAAAAAAGCCTTCATGTCTGCTGCGCATGGATTTTTTAGCCTTGGTGGTTTTGTTGGAGCGGGTATAGGTATAATTTTGATTTCATTATTGGACAATCCTTCTATTCACATGGCGATAATTAGCATAATTGTAGTTGGAATCAACCTATTTATATCGAGGTATTACCACCATGTGAAAGATATCAAATTCATTGAAAAAAAAGAGAAAAGGCACTATAGAAGTATTCGACCATTCATTGGATTATCTCTAGTAGCCTTTATCATCATGATAAGTGAAGGAGCAGTAGAACACTGGAGCAATTTATTTCTATTTGACATCGTAAAAGTGTCAGAAAGCAAAGCTGGACTTGGATTCATTGCTTTCTCTCTTTGCATGACTTTAGGGCGATTATTAGGTGATGGTTTAAGCGAAAAAGTAGGAACGATCCCGCTGATTAGTTATGGTTGTTTGTTGAGTGCAGCAGCTGGCCTGCTAATCATGTCTGCGCAGCTAGTTTCGTCCATTATTGGCTTTGGTATTTTTGGTTTGGGGCTGTCGGTGATTATCCCTGAAATATACCGTTTGGCTGGCCAAACAAAAGGTGTACCTACATCTGTAGGTATCTCTATTGTATCAGGCATTGGGTTTACAGGGTTTATGATAGGCCCCGTTTTATTAGGCTTTATTTCGAGCTTATCGAGCCTAGTTTGGAGTTTTGGATTTTTATCTATTGCTATTCTGTTAGCCTTTGTTATAAATACAATTATTTTAACGAGAATATATCGCTAAGACCATCGAGTTGTATCCTTTACTTAGTATATATTCAAATTTACTACTCTTTTAAAGCTAAAGCTTGGAGAACCATGGCGTCCGGTGCTCAGTCACTAAGCTACACCAGAGATCCCTAGCTTTGCCGACAAGCAGGGGTTGATTCTCTCTTTGAATAAAATTTCAACATCCGCTATCCATAAACAAAAATAGTTCTACCGCTTGTAGCAGTAGAACTATTTTTATGTACGAAGGAGACCTTCTATTTGAAATAAGAATCTGTAATTTTCTCCCCTGCCTGCACCTTATCCAAACGCTCTTTAATCGCATTAGAGGTTGGAAGATCATCTTTTCTTGCAAAGATTTCCTTTAAGGCGATCAAGGTATTCAAATCAGATGGGTTCAATTTTTCACAACGTTTAAAGTAAGGGAGTGCCTTTTCAAACTCTCCAAATACTTCTTTTTTCTTAGCTTCGTATTTTTTCAACCCCTCTTTGGTATAATCGCCATCTAGATCTTGAAGTTCTTTAGTCATTAAGGCAGCTTTATTGTAATACAAAGCACCAATACTGTAAATAGCATCGAAGTAAGTGGCATCTTTTTCTAAAGCTTGCTCATAATAGTTTAGAGCAGAGTTAAAGTATTCATTTGCCTTTTCTACATTTTTCTCTTGTTCTTCGCGCTGATATAAGTTATCAAAAACGTTACCTAGCGTAGAATATAAAGAAATATTTGATGGTTCAGCTGCGATAGCTGCCTTCAATTTATCGATCAACTCATCTAACTTATTCAAGCGTAAGAAGTGGTTGATTTCTGCAAATAACAAAGAGACATCTTCTGGATACTTTTCTCGACCAGCTTCTAAGTACTTATAAGCGCCTTCCAAGTCACCGTCTGCACTATTGATACGGTATAAACCATCATAAACTAATGGATTATCGTAGTTAGCAGCATATAATTTTTCGAATAAGCCAGCTGCATCGTTTTCTTTCTTTCCATTTAGTGCAGCTAAAGCAGCATAGTACATTTGATCATTATAAGCTTTTGTATCATCCAATGTGCTGGTACCGCCTTGCTCTTTGATTAAATCATGGACTTTTAAGTTTTCTGCAAAGTTTCTAAATGCTTCTGCATACTTTTTGTCTTCAAAAGAGAATAATGCAATATTATTTAAGCTACCTTGAGCCGACTGCAAACCAGTTACAGCATCTTTTACTTGATACTTTTTAACTGCAAATGCAAGTGCTTTAGTGTAACCTTGAGCCGACTTGATTGCTGGATCAGAAACAGATGCAAATTCTTCTGGAACACCTCCTAGCTGCTTCAAACCAGTAATTTGAGAAGTAACGTCGTCATAAATTTTACCTTTGCGGTAAAAAATAGTGGACATTTTTTTTCTAGCTTTATCTAAGTCTTTTTCTTTAGCAACTGCACCTTTCAAATCATCCATAGAGATACTTTCTACTAATTCAGATGCTTGATCAATTAAATTTTTTGCTTCAATTAACTTTGAACGATTCCCGCTCTGATCTAAGTTAAAAGAACCTAATGCTTTGTTAGCATCCTTAGAAAAATCCTCTGCTTGGCCGATCTTGTCCAACACATTTTGTGCCATTGAAGCACCTGCAAAAAGGAATAGCGACAATAATCCTAACAACAATTTTTTCATAATGAACTATCTTATTTTACCTATGAATCAATTTTCTATTTTCTCTCTTTTGACGTAAGCAAAACGTCTTAGACTAGTATAAAAATGTTAAAAAAAGCCTACTTTTCGTTAATCGCTCGTTAAAAAGTGCTGCTTTAATCAATCTGCCCAAAAATAAACAAAATGGTGACTACCGCATTCACTGTAATCACCATTTTTCTATTTATTGTTCTATTTATTCTTGATCAGTCGTATTTTCAGCCGTATTGGTATCATTTGTATCACCAGCTTCTTCTGGACTTTCAGTAACTTTCTCTTCATTTTCTTCACCTTCGGTATAAGGGATTACTGCTACATCCGCAATTTCGTCATTATTATCCAATCGGATAACTCTAACCCCTTGAGTTGCACGCCCCATCACACGAATATCAGCTACTGGCATTCGGATAGTAATTCCTGAACGATTAATTATCATCAGATCATCATCATCCCTTACTGTCTTGATTGCAATTACAGCACCTGTTTTATCAGTTACCAACATAGTACGTACACCTTTACCACCTCGGTTGGTCAAACGATATTCGTCAAAATCGGAACGTTTTCCATTCCCTTTTTCGGAGATGACTAAGATAGTTTGACTTTTATCTGATGGATCGATACAGACCATACCAATAACGATATCATTATTGGCTTCATTCATTGCGATACCTCTCACACCAGTTGCAGTACGGCCCATTGAACGAACATTTGCTTCGTTAAATCGAATGGCATTCCCTCCACTCGAAGCAATAAATATTTCATTATTACCATTGGTCAATCGAGCCTCTAGCAATTGGTCTCCATCATTGATATTGATAGCTGCAATGCCTCCATTTCTAGGTCTAGAGAAAGCCTTCACAGCAGTTTTTTTGACCAAACCACGGCGCGTACAGAAAACAATGAAGTGATTATTTACAAACTCTTCATCCGTAAGATCGGCGATATTGATATAGGCCTTTATTTTGTCATCCTTTGGGATAGAAAGTATATTCTGGATTACTCGACCGCTAGAGGTTTTATTCGCTTCAGGGATTTCATAAACCCTTAACCAATGACACTTACCTTGTTCTGTAAATAAGAGCAGGTAATTATGGGTACTAGCAATAAATAGGTGCTCTATAAAGTCAGTATCTCTTGTTTTACTACCTCTTGCACCTCTTCCCCCCCTACTTTGAGAGCGATATTCTGAAACAGGTGTACGTTTAATATAGCCTAAATGAGAAATGGTTACGACTACCTCTTCATTCGCGATCAAATCCTCCATGCTAATATCGCCATCAGCATAGCTGATTTGTGTACGACGCTCATCCCCATATTTCTCTTTTATCTCCTGTAATTCCTCTTTGATAATGCCTCTTTGTAATTCTTCGCTTGCGAGAATTGCTCGAAGTTCTTCAATTGTTTTTTGCAAGCCATCATACTCGGCCTTTACTTTATCTCTTTCAAGACCAGTTAATTTTTGCAGACGCATTTCAAGAATTGCCTTTGCTTGTGCTTCAGAAAGCACGTTGCCATCTACTACTTGATATTCATCTGTTTGAGAATATTCAATCAATTGTCCGAATCGTTCCCAGAACTGATCTTTATCTTCGATAAAAGCACCTTTCATCAAGCCCTGGCGTGCTTCTTCTGGATTCTTTGAAGCCCTAATTAAATCAATAACTTTATCGATATAATCTAGTGCCACTAAAAGCCCTACTAAGATATGTGCTCTAGATAGAGCCTTTTTTAGATCATATTGCGTACGACGAACGATGACCTCTAAACGGAAAGCGATAAAGGCATCTATGATTTGACGTAAATTCATAATCATAGGTCGGCCATTCATCAAGGCGACATTATTTACCCCGTAAGAGCTCTGTAATGGAGTATACTTATACAGCATACTTAAAACTACGCTTGCCATAGCGTCGCGTTTCACCTCTACGACGATACGCAATCCTTTTCTATCCGATTCATCCCGAATATCACTGATTCCTTCGATCTTTTTGTCCTGAACCAGTTCAGCGATTTTGGACACCAAGTTTGCTTTATTTACTTGGTAAGGGATTTCAGTAATAATGATTGTTTCTTTTCCTGATTTACCCGTTTCAATATCCGCTTTACCTCTCACTACTACCCTACCACGCCCCGTCGCGAAAGCTTCTTTCACACCACCATAACCATAGATAATTCCCCCAGTTGGGAAATCTGGTGCCTTAATAAACTGAATAAGCTCATCCAGTGTAATTTCAGGATTGTCGATAGTAGCTACGATGCCATCCACCACCTCAGAGAGATTATGTGGAAGCATATTTGTGGCCATACCAACAGCAATACCAGAAGAACCATTGATAAGAAGATTAGGGATTTTGGTAGGAAGTACGGTTGGTTCCTTTAAACTATCGTCAAAGTTTAGTTGAAAATCAACGGTATCTTTACCGATATCGGCTAATAATTCGTCACTAATTTTGCGTAAGCGAGCCTCTGTGTAACGCATAGCGGCAGGGCTATCACCATCCATTGATCCAAAATTACCTTGACCATCCACTAGTGGATAGCGCAAAGACCAATCTTGTGCCATACGAACCATTGTGTCATACACGGATGCATCACCATGCGGATGATATTTACCAAGTACTTCACCGACAATACGCGCAGATTTTTTGTGTGCTTTGTTATAAGTTAGCCCCAATTCGCTCATTCCGTATAACACCCTACGGTGTACCGGTTTCAATCCGTCCCGTACATCTGGAAGTGCTCTAGAAACAATAACAGACATTGAATAATCAATGTATGCAGATTTCATCTGCTCCTCAATATTGACGGGAATAATTCTTTGATTTAAAGACATTTAAGAAAGTTATGCTTTAATGATTTGCAGCCTTATCCAACGTCTAACAAATATTTATTTGTTGTTATTTGTAAGGCATTTTTCACTATGTTTAAGTCTTATTTTATAGCCGAGCAAATATAAGCAAAAAATAGTAATTTGCTATTCAAAACCACCCTCAAAATGATATATTTCAACTAGTTGAATACTATTTTGTTTAAGCAGCAAAATATTGGCCATGGATTTACAAACAAACATTTTAATTACCTTTTTTTATATGTGCTTTTGGTTTCTAGTTAGCCTAATAAAAAAAGATAATAGTGTTGCAGATATTGCCTGGGGAATGGGTTTTGTAATTTTGGCATGGGCCAATTATCAAGGGCATCTTTTGCTGCCTATTTTAACAAGTTTTTGGGGGCTACGCTTAGCCATATATCTGTTTATCAGAAATTGGAACAAGGAGGAAGATTGGCGGTATCAAAACTGGAGAAAGGCGTGGGGCAAAACTATCCTTTGGCGGTCTTTCTTACAAGTGTTTATGTTACAAGGATTTTTTCTTTTCCTGATAGCTATACCCCTAATGAATCAATCCGTTCAAGAAGTAGGAATCATACAAATGATCGGTAGTGCGATATGGCTTGTTGGTTTTTTATGGGAAAGCATTGCAGATTACCAATTATTTCAATTCAAAAAAGATCCAACTAATAAAGGAAAAATCATGGAAACCGGCCTATGGGCATACTCTAGACACCCTAATTACTTTGGTGAGATACTCGTTTGGTGGGGTATTTTTGTTTGCTCATTAAGTCCTGACAGCACTATTCCTTGGTACTTATTAATCATTAGTCCATTGACGATAACGTATTTATTGGCAAAGGTTTCTGGCGTCCCCATGTTGGAGCACAAATATAAAGATCGCCCAGATTATCAAATTTATGTCAAAAACACGCCAAGTTTGATTCCAAAATTCTCCTTTTGGCAACAATAGAAGCCTATTACCTATTTCTTTATATGGAGATGATGCTCATAAGCATTATTCCTTGTCAAAAGAGTTGAGGGTTAAAAGTGATCGACTTTTATAAATTCCATTGAAGATTAAGAGCATGATTAAATTTTCTACTGCTTGAAAACCAGTGCTTTAAAAACTATGGCATCCCATTAGATCAGTCACTTAGCTCGCTAAGCTCCATCATGAAGCCTTTGCCAGGGGCCCAAATCATTGATTATCAGTTTGAACAAAATTCAAACATACTCTGACAAATAAGAAAGTTAATCGTTAACAGTAAGATTATTTACAGCAAGCTATTAAGGCTTATACCATTAACTTTTTGGACAAAGTAATTTACACTTTTATATATTTGCAAAAATTTTGAGCGATGAGTGAATCGGTAAAGCCATATAATCAGTCAGAAAGCAAAAAGAATCAGGTTTCAGCAATGTTTAATCGCATAGCACCTTATTATGATCTACTAAATGCAGTGCTTTCTTTAGGCATTGATACCATCTGGCGTAGAAAGGCTATTCAGCAGTTAAATAAAAACCAACCAAAAATTATCTTAGATGTAGCAACAGGCACAGCAGATTTGGCTATAGAAACCGCTAAACAGCTGAATCCTGAGAAAATTGTAGGTGTTGATATTTCTACACAGATGCTGGACATTGGCCGTACAAAATTGAAGAAAAAAAGCTTAGATCAACTTATCACTTTAGAAGAAGGAGACTCGGAAAATCTACCATTTGAAGACAATACCTTCGACGCAATAACCGTTGCATTTGGTGTAAGGAATTTCGAGCATCTGGAAAAAGGATTGAAAGAAATGCATCGGGTCTTAAAGCCAAATGGCCAATTGGTCGTTTTAGAATTTTCAAGACCTTCTATTTTTCCTATCAAGCAATTGTTCAACTTATACTTTAAGTACATTTTGCCAAGAATAGGAAATCTAACTTCTAAAGATTCCAGAGCTTATTCCTACCTTTACGAATCTGTTCAGGCATTTCCTGACGGAAAAGATTTCGTGAATATATTATCCAAAACGGGCTATAAATCAAATCAATGCAAAGCACTAACATTAGGCATCTGCTCCATTTATTCAGGATTCAAGCATTAGTAATATTTTGTCTAGCGATTGCGAGCGTCCATGCAAACGCTCAATTCAAGGGAAAAGGAGAAAACTATAACTTCTTTGATTTCCAATCAAAGCCATACTATTTTGGTATTACGCTGGCCTACAATACTTCTAACTTCCGACCATTTCGCTCGGAGGAGTTTATCTATAATGATAGCATCCAAACGATCAACTCTTTGCGAGGTCCTGGTTTTAACTTAGGTATTGTTACCAATCTAAAAATGGGTAAATACTTCGATTTCCGATTTTTACCTACCCTTTCATTTACCGAAAGGAACCTGAATTACAACCAAGATGCAGTAGCAGGGGTGCGGAGGCAAAGAACCGTAGAATCTGTTTTTGTCGAATTACCCTTTCATTTACGTTACAAATCAGAGCCCTATAAGGATAGACGATTATTCGTTATCGCTGGTATAAAATATGGCTTTGATGTAGCCAGCGACTCTCGAACCAAACAAGCAGAAACGCTTGTCAAAATATCACCTACAGACTTTGCGATAGAGTATGGAGCTGGGGTTCAATTTTTCTTCCCATACTTTATTTTCTCTCCAGAATTTAAAGTTTCTCATGGTATAGGAAACACCTTAATCTTTAATCCAAACCTACAAGAATCAACTGTTTTAGAAAAAGTTTTATCTAGAACATTTACCCTATCCCTCCATTTTGAGGGTTAGATTTTTTCTTTCAAAAAAAGGGATAAAGCACGATGTCTTTATCCCTTTTTGTAGCCAAGCTTAAATCTTAAAGTCTAATTCTGTTGTACGCGATTTCTTTCCGCTTCTGAAGCTGATCTACGATTCTCTCTATCTTTCAAGTAACGGTTACCAAACTTCCAGTTCAAATTCAAACGGAATACTGGTGCTTCCCATGCAGAAAGAATCTGGAAATTCATATTCTGATAGTTCACACTTCCGTGGAAAAACTTCTGCACAATACCATCTGCACTCATTTGAACTCTCAAACGATCATCCAAAAACTTCTTCTCCAATCCAGCATTTACCCCATAGAAAGTTTCATAACGAATAATGCCATCCAAGCCAGCGCCTTGCAACCAACCCACAACCTCCATTTTCCAATCGTCTGGCAACTTAATATTCGCTTGTAAAAACCCTGTTACACTCGTCTGATCTTGCAGGAATTCCCCACCTAAATAATCAGACTGATAGTCGTGATAAAAGACCATTACACCGCCATATCCAGACACTGGCTTTGCAATAAAATCTAATGGAAAGAATAAACTACCGCCATATTTAATATATCGATCTAGATTGACATTAGTCTGGAAGGCTTCGCCTGTTTCATCATTTTGCTCGGTAACTTCTGTCAAAACATCATTCGTTATATCGTAAGTTAAATTAAAGAATGGCTGCTTATCATAAGTTACAGAGAATTGTCCACTGTGTGTATATTCTGGGACTAAGAATGGGTTACCCTGCTGGAAAGTAAATGGATCCAAGAAAATAACAAATGGATTTAAGTCATAATAATCTGGACGCTCAATACGGTAGCTATATGCAAAGCTCAAGCCCAGATCGCCTGCAAGTGGCGTTACAAAATTCACGCTTGGGAATACATTTCTAAACGCTCTATTCACCGTAGAATCAATTGTAACGCTATACCCTTCTGAAATAGAATGCTCATAACGTAAACCTACATTTGCTTCCCAACTATCTCTTGAGTAAGAAAGATTGACATAGCCTGCGTAAATATCTTCATCAAATAAAAACTGGTTACTTCTTGTTACATCATTAATCCAAGTATTATTTTCCCACATGCTAGCTTTTAACTCATTGTCTAACCTCGCTAAACTAGCCTTCACACCAGCTTGGAATTGCAATGTTTTGCCTAAAGGCAAAGTATAATCCATTTGAGCAGAATAAATCTTTGTCTCAGCAGGTTCTTGATTTCTTCTATTACCAATATCACTATCATCTACAATCAAATCATTCATAGCGTTACGATTGTAAGATGCATAGTTGGCATCAATCGTAAATTTCTGACCGAAAGTGTCAATTTTCCACTGATAAAAGGCATCAGCCGTTACAGAACGCCAATCTCTATCTTGAACATTCAAGTTCGTAAAAGAACTTAATAATTGACCTTCTCTATCTAAAATACGAGTAGTATTAGTACCTGTACGATTATTGATACCACCAGCAGCCGAAACTGTCAAACCTGTTTTATGCTGATCATTAATAGCATAATCAGCCCCCAAGCGTACACGTCCTGAATGCGGCCGGCCAGGTGTCGTAGAAACTTGATCATACACAACATCAGGAAGTGTACGCACTAAATCTAAACTTTCTTGCCAATTGGAACGATTATAGCCTGCATAAGCGGATAAATTCCAAGGCCCTGTACGATGATTTAATGAAACACTAGCGCGGTACTTTTCTACCTCACCATATCCAAATCCTGCACTTACGCTACCATTTGTACCTAATAAAGTATTTTTCTTTAAAATGATATTGATTACCCCTCCGGTACCTTCTGCATCAAAAGCAGCACCAGGCTGCGAAATCACTTCAATCTTTTCGATATTATCGGCTGGCATTTCACGAAGTAAAGACTCAATATCCATATATTTTGTAGGGCGACCATCAATTAAAATCGTTACGCCTGACTTACCTGCCATACTTACACGATCATTGATCACGATCAAGCCAGGTACTTTTCTCAAAAGGTCAGTTACACTTCCTCCTTTCCCTGTAATACTTTGATCAACATTGACCACCAAACGCCCAGCGCGTTGTTCCAATAATGGCTTTTTAGCTGTGACCTCTACAGTCTCCAATTCTTGTGCGAATTCACTCATACGAATAACTGGTAGGGTGATATTGTCATCACCAACTATAAAGTTTTCAGAAAAGTTATCTTCTACACCAATACCGGTAACTTTAATAAAGTATTCTCCTTTTTCAACTTTCGTAAAACGGTACTTACCATCTTCATCTGAAAGTTCTAATTTGGCGACAGCCGAATCAGGCATTTGCAGGAGTAATACATTCATAAATTCTGCTGCATCACCTTTGGAGTTGAGTAATTGCCCCTTTATAGTTTGGCCAAAACTAGCATGAGCTAATACGATGAAAAAAAAGATTAGCAATAAATGGGTGTTTCTTAAAAGCATAATGAAAGTTTTATTTTCTAATCGAAAGACGGATAATTTTAAATATTAGATGCATCAAACTTCTATCTCCCCCTATCTTTTCCCACCAAATGATAAATATCATCGACCAGATGACTTATAAATTAGAAGTAAAAAGATGGATTAGTCAGACTAGTTTTTATATTTGTTGTGCATTTTCACCCTATCCTTTTATAATTCCATATAAGATTCTACATTTGCACAAGAACTGCTGCCTTACACGAAACGCTCAGGGCAGTTTTTTTTATAATTGGGAATATTAAATCCCCTTTAATCATTAAAATATAGGCTAATTATGGCAACAGCATCGACTACAAAGTTCCGACCTGGCGTTTTGCATGGCGAGGAGGTAACAGAATTGTTTAAGTACGCTAATGAAAACAACTTTGCCCTTCCTGCTGTCAATGTAGTAGGTACCGATTCTGTGAATGCAGTACTAGAAACGGCAAGAGATGTTAATTCTCCAGTTATTGTACAGTTTTCGCATGGTGGTTCTAGCTTCTACGCTGGAAAAGGAATCTCAAATGATGGTCAAAAAGCTTCTATCTTAGGGGGAGTATCTGGTGCTAACCACGTACATACAATGGCTGAGGCTTATGGTGTGACGGTTATCCTACATACAGATCACTGTGCTAAGAAAATTCTTCCTTGGGTGGATGGATTGTTGACATTTGGTGAAAAATTCTACGAAAAAAATGGTTATCCGCTATATAGCTCTCACATGCTTGACCTATCCGAAGAGCCGATCGAAGAAAATATCGACATTTGTGTAGACTACCTGAAGCGCATGGACAAAATGGGCATGACTTTAGAAATTGAATTGGGTGTCACTGGTGGTGAAGAAGATGGTGTCGACAACACTGATATTGATAGTAGCCGTCTTTACACTCAACCAGATGAGGTAGCTTACGCTTACGAACGCTTAAGTCAAGTAAGTCATCGTTTTACGGTGGCAGCAGCATTTGGTAATGTACATGGCGTTTACAAACCAGGTAACGTAGAGCTAAAGCCAGCCATCTTGAAAAACTCTCAAGACTACATCCAACAAAAGTTCGGCACGGGTCCTAATCCTATCGATTTTGTTTTCCACGGTGGCTCGGGTTCTTCAACAGCAGAAATCCGCGAAGCTATTGAGTATGGTGCCATCAAAATGAATATAGATACAGATCTTCAATGGGCATTCTGGACGGGTGTTAGAGATTACTACGAAGCAAAAAGAGATTACATGCAGACGCAAATTGGCAACCCTGAAGGAGAAGATAAGCCAAACAAGAAGGTCTACGACCCTCGTAAATGGTTAAGAGCAGGGGAACAATCGTTCAAAAACCGCTTAACTAAAGCTTTTGAAGATTTGAACTGTATGAATCGTAATGCATAATAAATTTTTAAAATAAAGAAAGCCCGAATTTTTCGATATGAAAAAATTCGGGCTTTTCTTTTTTATTGATTTCAACCATCATCGTACCAAAACCACATCACCTTCTATTACTTCTGTCCGACCATCCAACAATTCCACTTCTGCAAGCCAAACATATACACCTGAATTCATCTCCTTCCCATTGAAAGTTCCGTCCCAACCAGCACTTAAGTCATTTGGTGGAAAATTTTCACTTACAAATACATTTGCACCCCAGCGATCAAATACCTGAAAAGATTTGACTACAAGCACTTTCTGCTCACTAGAAAACACACTTAGCAAATCATTACTCCCATCTCCATTTGGAGAAAATATATTGGGTACAAAAATAGGTACTTCTTTATCAACAATGACAAGAGTACTCGCCTCTAGGAAACATCCATTTTCATCTACTAATTGAACCATATATTGTGTCGAAAATAATGGATTCGCAATTGGATCAAGGCAATTTGTACAGCTTAGATTATCCGTTGGTGTCCAAATAATGGTATCTATTTGATTTTCATTTAAATTAACCATCAAATTTAAGGAGATAGAAGCTCCGAGCTCAATTTGATTTTGGGGAATAATGTTCAAGTTCACTTCCTCAGGCTGCGTCACTGGAATCTCTGAAATAAGAGTGCAATCATTGGCGTCCGTCACCGTAACCACGTATACTCCAGCTGTCAAATTGGAAATCGTTGCACCCGTCTGATTATTAGCAGAAGTACTCCACTGATAAAGATAGGGGCTTGTTCCACCTTGTGGTAAAATTGTTGCGGCTCCGGTATCATTCCCATAACAATCTACACTTAATAAATCAATTTCCGCCTCCAAAGGAGCGGGTTCATTCAAATCAATAGTATCAATAGTGAAACAATCATTCGCATCAAATACCACGATTTCGTAGCTTCCTGCAGTGACTTCAGTCAAAGTAGACATGCGTTCTTCCCCATTCCAAAAATAAGAAAAGGGAGCTACTCCCCCCGATTCTACACCAACTCTTAATATACCATCTGATCCACCAAAACATGAAATCGGACTTGCAATTTCTGGATTCAATAATATAGCATCAGGCTCCGTAACCGATACTGAAATAGTAACAGCACAAGCCTCATCATCCGTTACCACTACCTCATATATCCCTGCTTGCAGATTATCAAATATTCCGTTATTACTTAATACTCCATCCAATTCATAAACATATCCAGCGCCACTCCCTCCAGTTGCTGCCAATGCAATTGCTCCATCTGATCCACCAGAACAGCTTGCTGGAGTCGTAGATACTAAAGAAAGTGTAGGTGCATTACAAATGGGCGTACTACACGTTATTGCACTAATTATCCCCTCGCAATTATCGAAGGCTCGAACAAAAATTTCAAGCGTATCTAATGGTAACAATCCCGAAATAATATGCCCCAAGTCGCCGTTATTGGGGGCCTCCCAGCCACTACCAGCAATATTAATTTCATAGCCATTTGCTCCATTAAGATCCCCCCAATTTACAATAATACTATCCACTGTTATTCCTTCACAACTAAGCTCCGGGGCTGGCAAAAGAGGCCATACTTCAACAGTCAAAGAATCTGTAGCTGAACACCCATAGGAGTCCGTCAAAGTTAAAAAATAGGTATTAGTAACATTGGGTATAAGCTCTGTAATGGGACAATCATCACAGCTCAATGCCTCATTTTCTTGCCATTCATAAGTAATTTCCAAGAAAGGAGTAAAAGTAATACTCCAGCCTAAAAGTGTCCCCACAACGCCATTAGAATCATCTTTAATGATTAATTGCCAATTGCCATTAATTAGCGTTCCATAAATCTCCCCCCAATCCCCTTCTGGCAAAAATTCACCACTAAATGGAGCACTCGTCCCCAAAGAACCAATCACTTGAATTGCATCTTCCGTAAAACAAGTTCCACTATAATTATCTCCATTACTACCATTATCTGTACTAAGCTCTAGAATTTCACCATTAGGAGCTACCAAGATGACATCCAAATCACTCAATCTAGCATGCTCTATATCAATACAAATGGACTGTATCATGCCTTCTTCAAGCGTTAGATCTCCAAAGCCAGTAATTGGAATATCTGAAGTTATGGGCACAAATGTTGGATTAATCAGTATATCCGATGCATTTTCAAAAAATGGGATGGGAATTTCTCCCGAGAAACGACCATCAATCGTAAGGGTATCTCCATTACAGATAGTCGTATCGGGCTGGGTAAAAATAGCGTCATCTGCAATACCAATAGCAATAGCCGTTGTGATAATTGAATCACAGCCATTAAAAGTAGGAATCGTATCTATATATATTCCAGCGGTATTAACGATCTCGCCGTCGGGCAGCGTAAATAGTTCACCAGGGCATAATTCCTCGGCGACCGTAACCCGTTCACCTTCTTGGGTCAGTTCACAAGCTAAAGCAAACATATTACAAACCAATATATCATTATTATTATTGATTTCAGGTCCCTCAGTAACCTCACCTGCAAAGCTGCAAAATATTCCGATATCCCCTACCACAATATCCTTTGTTACCGCATCTAAAGCTGCTGTAATATTTTGATTAGCATCATACGCTAAAATCTCAAACCCAGTAGATGGAGTGGTTGTAAAAACGCCCTGATAACTTCCCCCTTGATTAAAAAAATCAAGCGAACCAAATGGTCCTTCAAAAATCGAATTGATAGAAGTTCCTAAAACTGGTGTATTCGGGTTGACGTTTGAATTAGTTGTCACATAGCCCCAAAGATTCGCTTCGTTTTGGGTTAAAACGACAAGGTTATTGTCGCACGCGACCGACCAATCATAGATATTCTGCATGATCGGTTCTGGTATAAAAGTCTGCTCTAAATTAGTACTATTGCCATTAGGTCCAACGAAGACACTTGGCACAAAAACCAAATCACAGCCACAATCATTGATAGCCTCTACACTAGAGACATCTTCTAATTTTTTTAGTTCAAAACTACAATTGACTGTTCCGTTAGGGCCAAAGTTGTTCGTAGAGGTTAATTTGGTGGCTAAGGAGTTGGCCATAAACTGGCCATCTAAAGAATATTCGAAACAAGAACCAAAATTAGATCCACAATAATCTGCTCCAGACAAATAACATAGATCCAGTACATTATCTTCATCACAACAATTTTGAGCAAAAGAAAAGTGTATAGACGTGGCCAATAACCAACATAGTGCAAATCTTGACATAGTAGTGTTTTCATTAAAGCTACAAATATTAGCCAACGCTTTATGCCTTTCATCTAACATTAAGGCTTTAA
>JAKVCU010000093.1:0-17117 GCA_022448955.1 Saprospiraceae bacterium | reverse complement strand
AATTTCCTTTTTAGAAATCAGAATACCACTGTATGTTTACATTTTGACAATTGCCATTACAAGACAACTGAACCCATTTCTTTGGCTAAATCATCATGAATACTTTTGATTTTTTGATGTAATTTCATGTAAATCATCGCCTGCTCAAAATCATTCCCTTCACTCAATTCTTTTATTTTCAATTGATTGCGTTCGAGCATTTTCTTCAGCTTACGCAAACGAAATCGCTTTAATGAACTCAAACTATCTTGAATAAAGTTTTTGTCAGGCATTTTCTGAGAATGTAAAAACAGCTCCCATTTTTTTTCCCAATTTTCACTATACTCATAAGGTGAGCTCATCATGTCAATAGTAAACTTTTGAATATCTTGATCTGAGTGATTGACAAAAAAGCTACGCTCCAAACTTTCTCCATTTGCCATACGTTCCATGCAGAGATGTACAATTTTTTTATACAAAGCATTATCAAAATCATCGATGATATCCTCTAAGTTTCCAAGCAGATACTGAGATACTGTAATTTGGTCTTCTTTATCAAAAATTTCTTCTGCAAACAATACCAATATTCTAGCCAGATCTCTTTCTTGGAACTCATCTCCAGATAAGGTTTTTGTTTTTTGCTCTAGTGGACTTACCGGCATAGCACCTGGGCCAACTTCTTCCGTAGGGAAAAATGGCTCATCACTTGGATTTGGAAAATTAGGATCAGACTGTTGCCTAGATGCTTTCCTTTTTGCCTGTTGCTCCGTACGTTTTTTTAGTTCCTTACCGACTAACTTATTACTCTCATTGACGAGTAATTGTTCTTCTACACCAACAATCTTGGCACATTCGCGAACATAAAGGGAGCGTTTGATCGGATCAGGTACTTTCGCAATACTCTTCACCACATCTTTTATAACTTCAGATCGCTTGATGGGATCATTGCCAGCATCATCTAGTAGTAAATCTGTCTTGAACAAAATGAAGTCTTTTGCCTCATTCTCCAAGTACTCCTTGAAAGCTGCAGAACCTACACTTTGTAAATAGGAGTCAGGGTCTTCTCCATCAGGAAGTAGAACCACCTTTACATTCATATCTTGAGCCAAAACCAAATCTAGTCCTCTTAAAGCAGCTTTAATCCCTGCTTTATCTCCATCATAAAGAATTTTAATGTTTGGAGTATATCTTTTAACGAGCAATATCTGCTCAACGGTTAGAGAAGTACCTGAAGAAGCAACTACGTTTTCAATGCCATCTTGATGCAAAGAAATAACATCCGTATAACCTTCTACCATGATACACTCATCCTGTTTGCGAATAGCAGTTTTCGCAAAATAAGCTCCATAAAGGACCTTACTCTTATTATATATCTCCGTTTCTGGTGAATTGATATACTTTGGCGCCTTAACATCCTTTTGTAGAATTCTTCCTCCAAAGCCAATGACTTTACCGCTCAAATTATGAATGGTAAACATCACTCGATCTCTAAAAAAGTCGCGATTGTATTGAGAAGTTAAGCCTACTTCTTTCAGCAAGTCAATATTATAGCTATTTTGCTTTGCTGTCACAGTTAGTGCATCGCCCTTAGCAGGTGCATATCCCAAACCAAATTTGCGAATAATATCTTCTCGAAAGCCTCTTTGTTTGAAGTAACTCAGGCCAACACTTTTTCCTCTATCTGTTTCAAATAATTGTTCACTAAAAAAATCCCTTGCAAACTGTGTGATAATAAAGAGGCTATCCATTCTTTGCCTTTCGGCTAATACTTCTGGAGAGACTTCTTTCTCTTCAATTTTAATATTATACTTATTGGCGATATAACGAAGCGCTTCGGGAAAACTAAGGTTTTCGTGCTCCATCAAAAACTTTACCGCATTACCAGCTGCACCACAACCGAAGCACTTATATATATTTTTAGCAGGAGAAACTGTAAAAGAAGGCGTTTTCTCATTATGAAAAGGGCAAAGGCCAATCATGTTGACTCCTCTCCTTTTCAGGGTGACAAAGTCTTGAATAATATCTTCTACCTTTACCGTCTCCAGTATTTCTTGTACGCTTTTTTGTGTAATCAACCCTTTTTCTTCTTTAAAAAATCTAAATAAATTTGCTGGACCTCCTCTTTACTCTTTGATGCCAAATCTACTGGAAATTTCATCTTTCGCATAAAAAAGTGCGCCTTTAACTTAGCAATTATTTCTTCCTTACTCCATTCTTCAGCATACATATTATACAATTCCAATTCACTTGGTTCATTGGTCTTTTCAGCAACTCTTGGCCTTTCAGGATGTCGATACTTCTCTTTAACTACAAAAAACAAAACTACTTTGTTATCAAAATTACTCGTCAAATTCTTACTTAATATCATGACTTCAGCTGTCAATCTCATTAAAGCATATCCTCCGGGCGAAAAAGGATGATCAACTTCATAACTGCGCTTCGAATTATTTTCTAATCCTTTAAAGTTGATCAGTTGATCATTTAATATTTCCCATTCTCCTTTTGAAGGCATTTGATTTATTTGTTCATACACACCATCAGAATGAAATCTAAATTGATAAGCATGTTTAGATATACTACACCTTTCACGAACATACATTCGGCGTTCATACATGACCCATACTTTTCCAGTGAGTTGCTGTAAAATTTCCTGATCAACCACCAAATTAGAAGTATCTTCCAACTGGAAAGGAGCAATTTCTTGAGCCAAAAGAGAAAGATTTTGCGAAAGCAAAAGAACAAGTAGTAAATAACGCATCATCAATAGTTTTAGAAGTATTCAAATAAATTAACTAGATTTTATTGATATTCAAACAAAAAGATGAGTTTTAGAGAAAATTTGATGTAAATAATTTAGATTATTGTCTACTAAGAGTACAAACTCTCCACTTTAGAAACTTCCAAATAAGTCACTTGATGAGGTAAAGCTAGGCATTCGATTTCTTCTCGAATAACTTCAACTTGTTTTACATCTAGTGCAGTTAGTGCTTGTAAGCTTTTGTCTTCTAATTCTGCAGTAATAGTAGCATCTTTTGAGCATGAGAATGCTAGCAGCATTGTCCAAAATGCCAAACTAAATTGATTAAGCGACCATATAAAATACTCTACAGAAGTACTTGAGATGCTCACCCAATGAAAGGGCTAATTTTATTTCCTTAACTTAGCACACACTCTGCTGTAATTGTTGCCATTTTATTTCATTGATAGGACAGTTCCTATTCCTAATCTGATCAAGATGAAAAAACAATGCTTTTTTACACTATTATTGCTCTTCCCATTCATACTATCTGCCCAAAGCTTCAAAAAAGTATTGTATATAGGTATAGATGGATGCCGCCCAGATGCTTTAGAAATAGCCAATACACCTCATTTGGATCAGCTTATCCAAAATGGTTTATATAGCCCGGATGCTTTAAATGACGATATTACCATAAGTGGTCCAGGCTGGTCAGCAATGCTTTGTGGCGTAACATCAGACAAACATTTAGTAACCAACAATAATTTTGATGGTAACAACTATGAAAGTTATCCCTCTTTCTTCCAATTCCTTAACAACTATAATCCATCCTTACATACAGTTTCTTTTTGCCATTGGAGTCCCATTAATGATTTTATTATCGGAGAAGAGGCAGACTTTAAACTGAATATCAATGCTGACCTAGAATTGGCCAATCAAGCTGCGTCTTACCTAACTTTAAATAATCCTGATGTCATGTTTCTACACTTTGATGATATTGATGGTGTAGGTCATTCCTTTGGTTTTTCGCCCGACCAAGAAGAATATATTGACATTATAGAAAAAACTGATAGCTGTATTGGGATGGTTACAGCGGCTTTACAACAACGCCCTAATTATGCCGAAGAAGACTGGTTAATTTTAGTTTCAACTGATCATGGAGGAATAGGTACTGTACATGGAGGAAATACCTTTGAAGAACAAAATGTATTTGTAATAGCTAGTAGTCCAAGTATTCCAACTAGTTTAATCACAAAAGATAGTAGTCTAATAATAGATAGTGTCGAGGACTGCTTAGAAAACGAATATGCCTTAACATTTGATGGGAATAATGATTTTGTCAATGTACCTCAAAATGAGATTTTTAATTTTGGCGACAGCCAAGACTTTACGATCGAATGTAGAGTCCGATTAAATAATACCGGTGACTTTGCCATAATCGGGAACAAAAACTGGGAATCAGGAATAAACCCAGGTTTTATTTTTTCCTTTAAATACCCTGCTGGCCCAGAGTGGAAAGTTAATATTGGGGACGGTAATAATCGAGTAGATATCAATACAGGCGGCTCAATAGCAGATAATGAATGGCATACATTAAGTGTTAGCTTTGATAGAGATGGTTGGATGAAAATGTACCAAGATGGCATAATTATCGACTCTTCTGATATTTCATTCATTGGAAATATTGACACAGGACAAGGTTTGTTTTTTGGTGCAGATTTAGAAGGTAACTTCAACACGCCTGCCCAAATAGCAGAAGTTCGTACATGGAATACAGTGCTTCCAGAAGATATTATTAATGAGTGGCATTGTATATCTGTAGATGCAGGTCATCCACACTTTGACAAGCTTTTAGGTTATTGGAAAATGAATAATATCAATGATGGTATAAATATTCAGGATAGTAGTCCTAATAGCAATACTGCCAACAATAATGGTGCAAATTGGATAGAAACCAATACCGAGATTACCATCTACAATTATGATAATACGCCAAGGTTAACGGATTTAGTTCCTACCCTACTCCATCATCTTTGTATACCCATCCAAGAAGAATGGGAGTTAGAAGGAAATTCACTTATCCCCGATTGTGTAGTATCTACAACTCTTGAACAGAATAACACTAATAACTTTAGCATTTCACCTAACCCTGTTAAAGATATTGTTCAAATTCAGTGTCAAGAGCTGATACCCATTCGAATCAGTCTATCAAATACTGCAGGAAACATACTTTTTAACCAGCAATTTAGTCAAAAGAATATTTCTATTGACTTAAGCTCCTACACTTCAGGTATCTATTGGATTAGTATCTATCATAAGGACCATGTGGTTACTCAAAAAATTATTAAGCAATAAATTAATGAGCCAATACCGTTTTCACTATTTCAAATAGTCGATTCATCTCTCTTCAAAGATTATGGCCAATTAGTAATCACTTTATTTAAGTTAATATAATCCATTTAGATTTACGAAACCATGGAATGGTCAATATACTGATTGCTCCTCTTTTCGCTACTATTCTATGAAAAAACAAAATTTAACTTCACGTTATTTTTTTTAACAATCGGCAAAATAGACACCTAATTCACTAAAAATCAAACAACTAACTTATTGCCCTAATCGATAGTTAAAAATCATAACATTTCAAAACATACCCTTTTTGATTTTTCCTGCGTCTATAGAAATACAAACAGCAAAGAATATTGATTAAATGAAATCAATTCTAAAAATATTAATGGGTGTTCTCATAGTGTGTGTGCTACCCCGAGTCTAAACGGCAGTTCGGGGTAGTTTTTTTCTTCCCAAAAGAATAAGAGAGAGCGCGTTTATAAGCCTGTCATCATTCAGTTGATGATGGGCTTTTCTCTTCTTCTACCTTTTTAATAAAAATGTATTCTGCCGACTTAGGACTAAATCGAACGTTATTGACAAAATCTGGTGATTTTGTCAATAAGATGGGTACTGCATTATTTTCTACACCTGGCTTAGCATCTTTTAAATCGACTTCTACTGTAAATCCCGATTCTTCCACTTCTTCATATTTGCTTAAACCGACTAAGCAATAAATTTTTATACGATCAGGGAAAATACGGATACTATCAGGAGCATTACGCTGTAGAATTTTTACAAAGAAAGATTTTTCTGTAAACTGCTCCACTTCTAAATTGGCCATTACGGTTTGACGGCTTAATTGTATTTCTCTTGCGCTTTCGCGAAAACCAATCTCTTGCTCTGCAGAATATTGAATATCCTTTAGGATCAAGGAATCCGTACGCCATTCCATAATATTTTGCACCAATGATACTGGTCCGGAAATGGAGACACTATCTGGCGAAAGCTGAATTGGTTTTTTTAAATGGTATCCTGACTCGAAAGACAAATGTGCATCCAATTGAATTGGTACCTTCTTTTTTGATCTATCCTCCAAGCTCAAACTCAAATTATCATAATTTATCTCTGTAATCTTTATTTCCGAAGAAGATAAATTCTTTTGGATTAAGGATTTCAATTGCAGCCAGTTTAATCGAATTCTGGACTGTTTATTCATATCAAAAAACAGCACTACTTTTCCTTTCGTAAAATAATCGAACATCAAATCCCATCCTCTTCCCTCTAATTCAACCTCTACATCATCCGGCGGTAAAATCGTTAACGCTTTTTCTTCTGGAATATTAAAATCAAAGACTACTTCTTTTTCTACCTTATAGGTTTGTGAAAGTTTGACCAATAACCAAAAAATAAAGGCTACACCGATGCAAACCATCAATACAGCCCTATCTTCTCTTAGTTGAACTCTGATTTTTTTGGTTCCTATTCTAAACATTACTTTGTTTCAGTGGCAGAAAAAACGGACTCTGTCATTTCTTTTGAAATGGCGTTACGAGTCACTCTAATATACACTTTTGTGCCTACTTCCAAAGTAATGATATCATCTTCCATTTTGGTAATCTTACCGATAATACCACTTGCGGTAACTACTTCTGCACCTTTTTCAAGGCCTTCCATAAAGTTTTTCTGCTCCTTTTGACGCTTTGATTGTGGGCGAATTAAAAAGAAGTAAAATACCACAAACATAGCTCCAATGATCAATAATTGACTCATTCCTGCTCCATCTGCACCTGCTTGTAATAACAATGTATTCATTCTAATTATTTTTATTATTTGTTATTGGTTGTTCGTACTTGCTTGCTAAAAGTTACTTATTCTGATAGTTATTATATCCCATCAACTAGTAACCAATAATTAAATTAATTTTCTTCTCTAGGAATTACAAAACCAGTTAAAAACACCTTAGTCTGCGCTGGATAGGTATTGGCTGTTATCGTAACTGGTTTACTTTGTTTATTATTTTTATTCTTTGTATCAAACTTTACTTCAATCACCCCTTTTTCACCTGGAGCGATTGGGTCTTTAGGCCATTCTGGAACTGTGCATCCACAAGTTGATCTTGCTCCACTAATAATCAAAGGTACCTTTCCTTCATTTGTAAATTGAAAAGTGTGTTTTACTACATCACCTTCTAATACTTCCTGAAAATCATAAGAATACTCTTCAAAAACCATTTTTGCTACATTCACAGTATCTGCATCTTCAGCAGCCGTAACTGGATTTCGAATAATCGAAGATACCTCTCCATCTGCTTTTATCTCTTCAATCGTTTTTTCAGATCCAGAAGTTAAACCATCTTGACAAGCGCTAAAAATAAAAGTCAAAAACAAAAAAC
Organism: Saprospiraceae bacterium; assembly: GCA_022448955.1. GTDB lineage: Bacteria > Bacteroidota > Bacteroidia > Chitinophagales > Saprospiraceae > JALEHC01. The sequence goes on along the minus strand of JAKVCU010000093.1, from coordinate 9,678 downwards.
TAATTATCCATCTCATATTTCTCAAATTTTCCTTGTTTTGTGAGTAAATCCAACAAAACAAGTTTGACACGAAGTGAAAACAAATAAAACAATAAATCCTTTATAAAAGATGATTATTTTTTTCTACTCTGTGCTTTAAACAACATCCGTTCTGCAAATGTAGGATTTTAGGAATAAATACCTTTTGGTTATGCGAATATTTTTAGTCGGATTTATGGGAAGTGGTAAAACATACACAGGAAAAGGCCTTGCCCAACTCCTAGACCTCTCCTTTATCGACCTCGACGATTACATAGAAGAAAAAGAAGGAATGACTATCAAATCCGTTTTCAATAATAAAGGTGAAGCCTATTTTAGAGAACTAGAGCGAAATTGCCTTCATGAAATGACTCAATTTGAAGCAGGCATCATTTCTTGTGGTGGTGGTACACCATGCTTTTTCGATAACATGAAATGGATTAATCAAAATGGTTTTTCTATCTACTTAAAGGCAGCTCCCATTTTGCTTACGCAAAGACTGCTTCCAGAAATGGATCATCGACCTGTTTTAAAGGGTCATAATGAAAAATCGTTAGAAAACTTCATTACTCAAAAGCTTCAAGAGCGAACCGTATTCTATGAAATGGCCAGTGTAATTATCGAACAAGATCAACTTCAAGAGGATATTCTTGTTCATTTACAAAATCACATTAAAAACATCATTGGACATTGAATATTGCAGGCATCGACTATGGCAGTAAATCAGCAGGAACCACCGTTATCGCATATCTAGATAATAGTATGCGACTCCATTTCTATCAATCAGAAAAGAAAAAAGACGCTGACCAGTTCATCATAAACTGCTTAAAAGAAAACAAAATTGATCAAGTATACATCGACGCTCCTTTGAGTCTACCAGGAGTATACACTGATCCCAAAAATTTTCACAACTACTTTTACAGAGAGGCGGACAAAGCCTTGAGAGCGATGTCTCCGATGTTCTTAGGAGGCCTTACTGCAAGAGCCATGCAGCTACGCTCCAAATTGCCTAGCGTTGAATTTAAAGAGGTATATCCATCTGCCTTAGTTGATGTTATAAAAATAGATCGAAATCTTTATAAAAAGCAAAAAGAACACATCCCTACTGTTATTTCATCCTTAGTGGCGTACATTCCCTCTATATCTTTTTTGCTTCAAGCGAACCAGCTGACCGCTTCGCTAAACAACTGGCATCAAGTAGATGCGCTCTTAGCCTTAATTAGTGGATACCGACATCAAAAAAATAATTGTATCTATTATGGCAATGATTATGAAGGCTTTATACACATTTAGCCTTTCGAAATCAGAAAAGGGCTTTCATTAAATTGTTATTTTTTCTACCTTGCAAGTCCATTGAAAAAACAAACAGTTGAATGAACTGTTACAAAGATATCGCATAGGTATCAAAACTTGTTTTGGGTCTATACTTATACTATTGGGGTTAGACTTGGTGTGCCTAGGGCGGGCCTCAATTCCGATTTTATCGGAACTCTCATTTGAGACAAGGGGATTACCGAACCACGCTAGCTGCCTTATTCATGTCTTTACGGGGTCCAAAAACACCCTTGATACTTGTGCGTTTTTTTGCTTTTCTGGCATTACTAACAGTCCTCTGTTAACATCCAAATAATCATTCTTCATAAACGAATAATAGTTTAGCTTTCACTATCTCCTAAAATTCTTTGATATTGGGCGGTATGACATTCTTGAAATGTCCATTCAACCGAACTCTTTCTCGTAAAGATTCCATTTCTCTAACAACAGGAATAAATTGATCGAGATGACGTTCTAGGAATAGTTGGCGATCAAGTTCAGACTGGATGCCCAAAAATTGATACTCTTGCTCTAAAGAGAAACCTACATGATGAGCTACATCAAATGTTTTTAAATCTGTAGGGTAATTTGGTAATTTTTTATCGATCTTTAGAATGGTATATAGTTCTTTGATTTTTTCTAATAAACGAGTACTTGTTACCACATCTCCTTCAGAGGTGTAGTCTAGTCGTAGTACCTCAGCACCACCATATAACTTACTTGGTGATTTGGAATAGAATTCTTCAATTTTATAGATTCCTATACCTCTTGTTTTCACGTCTAGCTTACCATCATCGTAGCGTTTTTCGATGCTTACTAACTCAACTTCCGTACCAATTTCTTGTAATTTGCCTCTAATAACAGCAGGAATACCAAGGGTGATCCCCTCTGTTTCGCATTCTGCAAATAACTGGCGATATCTTGGTTCGAAGATATGTAAGTTCAAGGCTTCGCCAGGAAAAACAACTAACTGAAGTGGGAACTGTGGTAAAAAACGAGGACTCATAGACAAATCTTAAGTTCAATTGTAGAGCTAACAGTATTTACAATCAGAAGTTGACGAAAAAGAAATATTTTGTCCTCCGGTTTAAAAAAATTGATATCCATGCTCATATTTGTAATATAAATTATTGAAGTATGGCGCATGAGATATTGGAAAGCAAATTTAGATAAGTAGTTTGTCCGAACCCGTGCCTGCCAGCAGGCTGGAATTGGTACAATAAAATTCAGCCATAGTCAGACGGGTCTCTACATCCGTTCAAAAACAACTCGTAACTCTTTTATCGTCAGTTACTTATAATTTATAAATGAACAATTTTATTGTACAAACAATTTTGTCTAGCCGCTTAGTAAAACATTTTAAAGAATTTCAATATAAATCATGGAAGCTTTATAAATTATATCACCCATCGAAATAAAAGCTGGAGCATCCAATTAAGACTCTTTTGTTTGGCCCTAGCCAACTAAAATAATTGATGTCCAATAATTTATTCCTTGATAACAAGATATATTTTTAAACAACTTCTTTATTTTAATAACTTCCAAAAACAGAGATTATGCGAAGATTCGCAATCAAAACACCTTCTTTTCTCTTTGCCTTTCTAGCTATTTTTTTAGCTTTCCAAGGGTGTAAAAATAAAGGCCAAGATGCACTAAATCAACAGATCTCTGATGCAGTCAGTGCCTATGTATATGCTTATTCTTCCGGAACTATTTCTAGAGCATCTTCTATAAAAGTTCGTTTTACGAATACCATCAATCCTAATTCAGAAGTGCCCAAAAACTTTATATCTTTCCAGCCTGCTATCTCTGGTACAGCTGTATGGGAAGATAGCCAAACGCTTTCCTTCACACCAGATGAAGCACTTCCTTCTGGACAGGCATATATCGCTACTGTTAAATTAAAATCTGTCTTTTCAGATGTTCCATCTGAGGCTAAATCATTCAAATTTGATTTTAGAACAAAAGATCAATACTTTGAAATCGATATCGCTGGGCTTCAAGCTCCAAACCCAAAAAAATTGACAGAGCAAGAAATTGTTGGTCAGCTTCTCTCAACTGATATGCTGGAGTCAGAAAAGGTTGCCCCTCTCCTAGCTGCTACACAAGTTGGTAAAAGTCTAGACATTGAATGGACCCATAGTTCTGATGGACTAACTCATGAGTTTGTTATCAAAGGCATCAGCCGTTCGAAGCAAGCAAGCGCTGTAAACCTTAATTGGACAGGAAAATCAATCGGTCTTGAAACAAAAGGTAAACGCCAGTACGAAATTCCAGCATTAGGAGATTTCAAACTAACGGATGTAAAAGTTATCCAAACACCTGAGCAATATGTGAGGCTAACTTTTTCTGATCCTCTTGATGAAAATCAAAACCTAAATGGCCTAATCACACTAAGCAATTATACAGGTAATTTCCGCTTTATCATCGACGGTGCACAAATTAGAGCCTATCCCTCACGCAGAATTGTTGGCACACAAGCCCTACGCATAGAAAGAGGTATCAAAAATATTGCTAAAGATAAAATGCAAAAACTAAGCACTTATGATGTTAGTTTCGAAGACATCAAACCACAAGTACGCTTAGTTGGCAATGGCGTTATCTTACCAGAATCAGAAGGACTGATCTTCCCATTTGAAGCTATTGCTTTAAATGCAGTTGAAGTCGAAGTATTCAAGATTTTTAATAATAATATTCTTCAATTTCTGCAGTCCAACGAATTAAGTGGTAATTATGATTTACAAAGAGTGGGTCGAGTCGTACTTCAAGAAAAAGTTAAACTCTCAGACCTCAACCCTATTGCTGCACCTACAGACTGGACCCGATATGCCTTAGACTTAAGTCAAATGATCGAGCAAGATCCGGAAGCAATTTATCAAATTCGTATTGGTTTCCGTCCTTCTTACACCACTTACTTCTGTGAAAACGACGAACAAAACGGAACAGATGATCTAACCGTAGTAGAAGACACCTTCGATAATGATGGTAATATCAAAAGTATCATGAATAGCTGGTATGGTATCAATGGATACTATCCAAGTTATAATTGGCGTCAGAGAGAAGACCCTTGTTATGGCGCCTATTACAATAGTGATCGTTTCGTACAACGAAACGTAATTGCTTCAAACCTAGGGATTATCGCAAAAGGTGGCAAAGACAATAATTTCTTCGTTTGTGTATCTGATTTACGCACCACTGCACCCATCGCAAATGCAACGATCAATTTTTACGATTATCAGCAACAATTGCTTCAAACGGCTACCACTAATGCTGAGGGTATAGCCCAAATTCAAGCAGAACGGACACCTTTTATTCTCGTTGCACAAAAGGATCAAGAGAAAGGTTATCTAAAACTAGGCGATGGAAATGCCCTTTCATTAAGTCGTTTTGACGTGTCTGGTTCCTATACCCAGAAAGGATTAAAAGGCTTTTTGTACGCGGATAGAGGGGTATGGCGCCCAGGTGATTCCATCTATCTTAACTTCATCTTAGAGGATAAAGAAGGAAAATTACCCACCAACTATCCAATCAGCATGGAGGTACTCAATCCTCGCGGTCAGGTTTATACCAAAAGATCTACTTCGAAGCATACCAATGGTGTTTATCCATTACATTTTGCAACCAATGTCGATGATCCAACAGGTAATTGGTCTGTAAATATTAAAGCTGGTGGTGCTTTTTTCAACAAAACACTTAAAATTGAGACGGTAAAGCCTAATCGATTAAAGATCGATTTAGACTTTGGCCAAGAAGAACTAAGCATAAAAGACGAACCTATTACTGCAGATTTACAGGTAAATTGGTTACATGGCGCAGCTGCAAGCAATCTAAAAACAGTTGTCGAAATGCAACTAAGTTCCGTCAATACGACTTTCGCCAAATATGATGATTTCGAATTTGATGATCCTGCTAGAAGGTTTGAAAGTGGTGAGCCTAAAACCATCTTCGATCAAGAGGTGAGTGGTTCGGGTAGTGCAACCGTACTCACCCGTATTGCCAACAATCGCAAAATGCCTGGAAAATTATCCGCTAAATTCAAAACGAGAGCTTTTGAAAAAGGTGGTGACTTTAGTACAGACAACTTCAAAGTGATGTACCACCCTTACGAAGATTATACAGGGGTAGCTATTCCTAAAAATAAATACAACCAAAACCGCATCGAAATTAAAGAAACAGGAACGATTGATTTTGTTTCCGTCGATATGGATGGTCAACCTCAATCTGGTAAACAACTAAAAATTGGTTTATACCGCGTCAACTGGCGTTGGTGGTGGGAACGTGGCTATGATAATATCTCTCGCTACAACTCTAGCAGTCATTATGATGCATTAGAAACAACCACTGTAACCACCAACAGCAAAGGTCTAGCAGAATGGAAAATTAAGGTGGACAATTGGGGACGTTATATGATTCGTGTGTGTGATGAAGAAAGTGGCCACTGTTCTGGTGATTTCTTCTATGCAGGTTATCCTTGGTATGGCAAGGATGGCAACCGTGATGCAGCTGCCATGTTAGCATTTTCTGCTGACAAGCAAAATTACAATGTAGGTCAAGACGTAGAATTAAAGATTCCTGCAAGCGAAAGTGGCCGAGCATTAATTACCATTGAAAATGGCACTAAAGTGGTAGAGTCATTCTGGACAAACACAGAAAAAGGAGAAAATAGCTTCACCTTTAAGACGACTCCAGAAATGTCTCCAACGGTTTATGCTCATGTATCTTTAGTCCAAGCACATGCACAAAAAGAGAATGACTTACCTATCCGTATGTATGGTGTTATTCCAATCAGTGTTGAAGACCCTGAAACACATTTGGCCCCAGCCATAGCTATGCCAGATGTGTTAGCACCTGAAGAAACTATAACAGTTGAAGTTTCAGAGGATAATGGCAAAGCCATGGCCTATACCATAGCAATGGTAGATGAGGGTTTACTTGGATTGACCCGATTCAAGACACCTAACCCATGGAATACCTTCTATGCTCGTGAAGCACTTGGCGTACGCACATGGGATGTTTACGATAAAGTACTAGGAGCATACGGTGGAGAATTAGAAAGAATTCTAAGCATCGGTGGTGATGATGAGGCGGTTGGAAATGGCGATGATAAACGTGCTAACCGATTCAAACCAGTTGTAAAACACCTCGGGCCATTTTATCTTAAAAAAGGACAAAAAGCAAAACATCAAATTGAAATCCCCAACTATGTTGGTGCTGTTCGAACCATGGTTGTAGCCGCAGATAAAGGCGCTTACGGAAGCACCGATAAAACGACACCAGTAAGAAAACCGCTCATGGTATTGGCTACTTTACCAAGAGTCTTAGGCCCAAATGAAAGTCTACAACTTCCAGTCAATGTATTTGCTATGGAAGATAAGATCAAAAATGTAAAAGTGAGCATCAAAGAAAGCACAGGACTAATTGATTTGCGCGAAAGCAGCAAAAACATTCGTTTTTCTAAAGTAGGCGATCAGATTGTTAGTTTTGATATTGCTGTTAAAGAGTATGTTGGTGTTGCAAAGTTTACGATTATAGCTGAAGGCAATGGCGAAAAAGCCACTCAAGAAATAGAAATTGATGTACGCAACCCTAATCCTTATATGACTAAGTCTGAAAACAAAGTGGTATCAGGTGGCGAAAGTTGGAATTATGACTTCAATCCATTTGGAATGGCCGGTACTAATGAAGCGATCCTTGAAGTTTCAAGCATTCCTCCAATCAATTTGGGCGAGCGCTTACAATACCTTATCCGCTATCCTTACGGCTGTATTGAACAGACGCTTTCAGGTGGATTCCCACAGCTTTATGTAGATAAGTTATTGGACTTGACCGAAGATCAAAAGAGACAAGTTCCGGAAAATGTTCAAGCAACCATTGACCGATTACGCCTTTTCCAAGTAGACAATGGAGGGTTCTCTTATTGGCCAGGACATACGGCTCCAAACCACTACGCGTCCAATTATGCAGGTCATTTTTTGCTTGCCGCAAAAGAAAAGGGCTATAGCGTATCATCCAATATGATCGATCGATGGGCCGCCTTCCAAAAGAAAGTGGCTCGAATGTGGAATAACGAAAAAGAAGCCAGAGCATATGGTTTTTACACTCGCAGTAGCAACCAACTAGGCCAAGCTTATCGCTTATATACTTTGGCTTTGGCCAAAAAGCCAGATATGGCTTCTATGAATAGAATGAGGGAATTAAAAGACCTTTCTCCTCAGGCAAAGTGGCGTTTAGCGGCCGCTTACGCGGAATCAGGTAAACCTGAAGTAGCTAAACAAATCATCAAAGGGGTGTCCAATGATTTCCCGACATATCAAGAACTAAGCGGCACCTTTGGCTCACGACTGCGTGACCGTGCCATGGTACTCGAAACCCTCATATTGCTTAAAAACGAAGAAGAAGCAGCAAATATCGTAAAATATATATCAGATGAATTAAGCAGTAGCAGCTGGTTAAATACACAAAGTATTGCCTACTCCTTATTAGCCATTGGAAAATATGTTGGTGACTCTGATATCGACGATTTAAAATTTGCTTATTCTGTAGACGGAGGAAGAACAGTTAATACCGCTTCAGATCGTCCAATGATTCAAATTCCAATTGAAATCAAGCGAAATGAGAGTCATAAATTTATGGTCAAGAATAGCGGTAACAGTAAGTTATTTGCTCGTTTAGTACAAATCGGACAAGCCATCACAGGTGCAGAAGAAGCGAGTTCAAGCAACCTTGAAATCAACGTACGCTATAAGGACTTAAAAGGCATTGTAATCGATCCTTCCGAAATTGCTCAAGGAACAGACTTTATTGCAGAGGTTCAGATTATTCATCCAGGCTTACGCCCAATGCGCTATGATGAAATGGCTTTGGCACAGATTTTCCCATCTGGTTGGGAAATCTTGAATACTCGTATGGACGGCATTCAAAACTTCAAAGCAGCCAGCCCATCAGAATACCAAGACTTTAGAGATGATCGTGTGCATACTTTCTTTGATCTGCCTGAGTCGTCCTCTTATGTCTATCGGGTCCAATTGAATGCAGCCTATCAAGGGCGTTTTTATCTGCCTGCGGTAAATTGTGAAGCAATGTACGACAACAGTATCAGTGCAAATACAACTGGCCGATGGGTCGAAGTAAGTGCACCCAAAGAATTTTAATTTCTATCTCCCTACTGTCTCTTTTGGGCAGTAGGGAGCTCACATAATCACCCAGTATTAGGTATGTATCAGCCAGATGCTATCGTTGGTCATCAGCGTGGTGGCCGTTTTTTTGTCCTTTCGGCAAATGAAGGTGATGCTCGTGATTACGATGGTTTCTCTGAAGAAGAGCGTATGGATGATTTGGACTTAGATCCAACAGTATTCCCTAATGCAGCGGATTTACAAGAAGATGAAGTATTAGGTCGCTTAAAAACAACCACTGTAAACGGTGACACAGATGGCGATGGTGACTATGATGAATTATACAGCTATGGCGCTCGTTCCTTCTCTATTTGGGATGAAAACGGTAAGCAAGTATATGATTCAGGTGATGATTTTGAATACATCACTGCTCAATTACGTCCTGATTTATTTAACGGTCAAGGTACTGCAGGTTCTTTTGACAGCCGTTCTGACGATAAAGGTTGTGAGCCAGAAGCCATACTTCGTAACCTATATCAATAACAATCAAATTGATACAAGTCCAGAATCAATTATCTATATTTCTCCAGAAGATTCTCCGAATGGTCAAGATATCGTGGTTACTGCTAATGAGGTAAGTGCAACGGTTTCTTTATTTACGGTACAACAGTGTGTTGCTCCAGCTGGCGGTTCTGCAAATATCGCTTATGATAGCAGTGTTCCTGGTGAATTGACTGTTACATGGGAAAATACAGGTGCAGCAGAATATATCTTCCAAATCCGCAGAATGGGTAGCTCTTGGGAAACTTACTTCCCAAATACGAATTCAATCACATTAGATAATTTAGTTGATGGTGCTCGTTACCAAGTACGTATTGCTTCAATTTGTGGTGACGGCAATGATTCTCCATTTACAACTTTCCCTCGTTTCCGTTATAACGATGGTGTGAGTGGTTTGGAAATGGCTCAAGAAGAAGTATTTGCTACTTTAACTGCTTTATTTCCAAATCCAACGAGTGATTTAATTGCTGCACAAATCCAGTCTACTGGTGATAGTGATGCCCTAATTAAAGTACAAGATGTATTTGGCAGAACAATTATTACTATAAATTATTATATCTACGAAGTTGATAACCAATTAGTTGTTGGAGTAAATAAGTAGTTAGGCTAAAAAATTGGTACAATAAAATTTTAGCGTCCCTTCAAAAACCATGCGTAACTTTCCTATCGT
>JAKVCU010000092.1 GCA_022448955.1 Saprospiraceae bacterium | reverse complement strand
TTCCTATCGTCAGTTACTTATAATTTTCGAAGGGACAATTTTATTATACAAGCAATTTTGACTAGCCGCTTATTAAAAATACTTAAAATAAATACCCTAAAGGATTGAATTTCCTTAAAAATTATCAATTTTACCATGTCACAGATTATAAATAAAAAATAACATTAAAAATTAGAAAAAAAAACTAAAATTTAAACAATTTACAAAATTAATTTCTCAATAATAGCAATAATCAAAATCACTATCCTTTAATAATCACTTCAAATCACTGAAATAAATTTATTTTTATATATTTGAGAACCTTTTTTTAGCCTAATCAAATGTTTTACATAAGCCACTAAACACACTACTTGTTAAAAACAAAGCACCATGACAACAAGCAACACCTTCCTACGTAAAAAAGCTAGAGAATTGGCTAGACGCGCTTTAAACGAAAATCTAAGGGGAGAGCTCAAAGGAAAAGAGATGCTCATAACATCTACTAAAATTAGTGAAGAAATCAAAAAAGACTTTTTTGGCTACAAATTGGTTTCATCTGGGGTTTACTCCATTGGACAACGAATTAAAAACCCAGACGGAACAATCACTACCGTTGAAGACATCTTAAAATAAGTTGGAGCGTCAATACTTATAACGAGTGGCTACCAAATAGTTTTGGCAGTCTAAAAATAGTAAGTTGACGACGACAGAAAAATTATGCATGACTTTTGGAAGGACTAAAAACTGGCGGTCTTAGACTAAGATTTTATCGTGCCAATTTTTCGAACTAGATACTAAGTACTTTATTTCACCAATAAAATTAAAGTTATTCCTATTCTCAAAGTGAAGCATTAGATTTTAACATTAAGGAATAAAAGCCATCCCAAAATTTGCTGTACACGCCTAGATACCATTATATAATCTGGGCGTTCGAAAGATGATGCTATTCGTAGATTTTTAATTATTTATCAATCATAAATACGAATAGCAAATCTTTCAATTTTATATTTCACCCTCCCCAGATGATTGTTCATCCGAATATTTTCTTGTTCACACAATAAGCTGGTACAATCAATCCCAAAATCATTTAATTTAGATAAAACTTGTTCTTCTAACTAAAGCTGTCAACAGTTCTCTATTCATCATTTTAAATGGACAATTAGAAAACTGTTGACGCTATTTGGTCAAATTAAAAATCCTTAAAGATTTTAGGGTAATCATAAAAGAATAGAATCATTCAAGCATACACGCTATTTTTTGAGATTTATTCGCCACAGTTACTTTTTTGAAAACGATTGAGCTTAAATGATTTTCATGATGTTCATTAACATTAATTATGTTTTAGTAATGACATTGTGAACATGTAAATGGTAATAGTAATACTGGGTAATGCAAACAAGTAGTACGGTTTCTGTAGAAACCGTTCCTTGAAATGAAGAATACCAGCAAAGGCTGGTATTTTTTTTGAAGAAGCATGAGTCATCGTACATTGCACTCGCACTCAAAAAAGTGAAAGAATTTTGCCAAAAAAAGAAGATTTGGCAAGGGCCGATGACTCATACCTATTCTAAATACAGAATGTAGTCCTAATGATTCAGTACGAATTTTTCAGTCTTTGCGAAGCGCTTAGACTTTAGAGAGAGCACATATATTCCATTTGATAATTCTGGCAAATTGATTTCTATTTTATGCTGGCCAGGCAGATAAAACGCTTGTTTGGCTATAGTTTTAACGATCTTTCCTTGCATATCCCTAATTTCTAAATCTATCTTCGCTCCTGTTTGCAACGAAAAGCCAGCAATAATTTGATGACTGCTAGGATTCGGAAAGACAGGATAGAGCTTATCCTCAGCATGTACCAAAAATACTTCACTGGCTGTAGAAGAGATCACATCATCTTCAAAAATCACATCTTCATCTCCTTCCATGTATGGCACATAAGCAAATGGTAGATAATACATCTCATCCGTTGTCTTTTCGCCCCATGATACCATTTGTGGTGGACTACTTGGATTGAAAGGATTGTTTTCTGTATTGTCATAAGTTGCAAAGGCATGCACCTGAGTCCCTGCAGCTAATACAATAAACCGATCAAAATGAAATCCTCCTTGCCAATTAAAATCCCATTCATTGATTCGAATCAAATTTGTGGTATCTCCAATTGGTGAAACTGCAAACACCTCCCAGGATTGCCCCAGTAAATGCATATGTGGCGCAATACTGATCAAACTAATATCCTCCTCAACTTCCCAGATACCATGGAAAGTTTTCACTTCATTTGGAGGCATGATAAAGGGGCCATTTTCAAGCGTTCCGAAGAAAGGTAGCATAATATGATTTTGTACATATCGCTGAACGGGTTCTTCTTTAAAAAAAATATTAATCGTTGAAGAATCTATTTCAGGGAAAGGCACTGGTGCATAATGCATTTGAACCAACAAATCAGCACCAGCAGGAATCATCTGCCCAGTTCCTTCTGGATAAAGCCTAGGTTTTTGTCCGGGTACATATCCAGGCAGTTGTCGAGTGAAAGTCCCTTGTACTCCGAAACCACCAAATCCATCATAGCCATAGCCAGGGTCTTCTGCATCTAGCTGCTGTGCCTCCCCCGTAAGATCATAAGAAAATAAGGCATGGTGTACAATTTTGGTATTCCCTGGTCGTAACTCCACAGTAGCAATCTCCTTATCCTCTGTAAAGCCTGTCGGCAAAACAAATACACGATACTGGTCTTCATTGCCTCCATAATGTTCAAAAGCTTGTGCAAAGCTTAAAATCACATCTGGTTCTCCTACTTGAGAGCCCAGCGGAAAAACGGGCACATCTGGTTCTAGCGCAGGATCTCCTTGTGGCATTCCGGCAGCTACCCAGTCTTTAATCAATTGTATCTCTTCATTCTTCAGGTAAGTTTCACCTAGAAAATTTGAGTAGGAAGGATCTGCTTTCCATGGTGGCATGTAACGAATATCAGTAACATACTCAATCATTCCTCCCCAAGCAGAGACCTCTTCATAATTTGTAAATGGCATTGGACCAATTTCACCTGTTCGGTGGCAATTTGTGCAATGTTCATAGATAATAGGTGCGATATGCTCACTATAATTTACCTCTTGAGCAATGCCCAACATGCTACTCATGAACCACAAAAGAAGTGTATATGATTTTTTCATCTGCTTAAAACTTTTTATTACTTATTATACAACCAATGGGTTGAGTTGAAGTGATTAGTATTTCTTTGTTTTGAATAATAGCATCTAGCGCATCTTTGAGCTCAGATGTTGTCGTAACTCTTCTTCTTTTCCCTACACTAAAATAAGTATTATCAATCCGTCCTCGGTATAATACGGATGCTTGACTTTCATCAAAAACAATGACTTCTGGTGTGATCTTCACTTGAAATTGTTCGGTTAAGCTTCGGAAGTAATCAGTATGTAATGCATACTCAATTTGATACTTTTTTTTGAAGGCTTCTATCTTTTTCTTTTTGCTTGAAAAATTTGGAAAAACACCAATGATATCGATTCCTTTAGATGAGTAGTGGTCATATAGTTCGTTCAAATAAGGTGTATAACTTTGGCAAATCACACATTCTTCAGACATAAATATATAAACCTTAATATCCTTTTGGCTAAAGCCAGAAAGACACAAATGAAGTAAAAAGAGAATGCCTACAGGGTATTGCATAAGGAAATTTAAAGTTTAGACTAACCAAAAAATAAATGGTTTATTACAAGTTATTCGAAAATTAATTATCAGCTGTGCTCATAGCATATTTTTTCAACCAACGGTAGATAGAATTCAATCAATGGGGTAGATGAAAAGAAATTTATTATCTTTTCTGCTCAATTAGAAACTTAAGTCGAAATTAATGAACACCTTAGATTATATAATCGTAGCAGTCTATTCGCTAGGCTTTCTTGGCTTAGGCTATTATTTTCAAGATCAAAAAGACGGAAAAGACTATTTCCTTGGCGGAAAAAGCTTTGGTTGGTTGCCTCTAGGTTTGTCGATTATGGCTACCCAATTATCGGCCATCAGCTTCATATCTGCACCTGCTTTTGTAGGTATGCGTGCCAATGGAGGTATGGAATGGTTAACCTATGAATTTGGCGTACCATTAGCAATGATCTTTTTAATGGTGGTGCTGATTCCACCTTTATATAAATCAGGCGTAGTGAGTATTTATGAATACCTAGAGCGCCGATTTGACGCTTCTAGTCGTCTATTATTAAGCGCTGTATTTTTGGTGAATCGTGGATTTTCGACTGCGATCATGGTATATACGATTTCTATCATCTTAGAAAGTGTGCTTGGTATATCGTTTTGGAGTACGCTACTGATCATAGGTGTTATTACTTTAATCTACTCTTTTCAAGGAGGCATGAAGGCTGTTGTTTATGGCGACATGATTCAAATGATTATTTTGTTCTTTGGTATTATTGCGTGTATGGGTTATGGTTTACACCACCTAGGTGGGTGGGATAATTTTATGGCCAATGTAGACCAAACGCGTTTAGATGCAGTAGACTTTAATTCTTATGGATTTGCTCAGGGCGAAGAATTTGGTTTTTGGCCTATGTTGTTAGGTGGTTTTTTCTTGTATGTTTCTTATTATGGTACGGATCAATCACAAGCACAAAGGATGCTTTCGGCAAAAGATATGAATACGGTTAGAAAAACACTATTATTTAATGGTTTGGTTCGGTTCCCTGTGACCTTAACTTACTGCATCATGGGCTTAATTATTGGAACTTTGGCCTTCACAACTCCAGAGTTTTTAGCTAAGATTCCAGAAGGCAAGCCAGATCGAATGATTCCAATTTTCATTTCTGATTATTTACCACATGGTATGATTGGCTTATTGATCGTTGCTATTCTTTCTGCAGCGATGTCTTCTTTAAGTTCAACCATTAATTCTTTAAGTGCTGTAACAATGGAAGACTTTATTGATAGAGGTAAAAAAATGGATGCTCAGCAATACATGCGTATTTCAAGACTGACTGCGCTGTTTTGGGGTGTGGTATGTATTCTCTTAGCTGCGGTAGCTGGAAACATTGCGGATACGGTAATTGAAGCGATTAATAAAATTGGTTCTATTTTTTATGGGCCAATTTTGGCAATCTTCCTGTTAGCCATCATGACCAAAAAAACACACGCGCTTGGCGCAAATATTGGTTTGCTGACAGGTGTCTTACTCAATATCGCCCTCATGCAGTTTGCTGGTGACCAAATATTTTGGATATGGTGGAATGTAATTGGTACCATCGTTACATTTGTAGTTGGATTTGGCGTAAGCCTTCTCATCCGTAGAGAAAGTAAATTTCCCTTAGATTTTTATATTGACTGGAAGAAGCTGAGTCAAGCGGAGTCTATCCTATTGATTGTATTTTTTGTAGCCATTATTGTATTAAGTGTTTCTATTGGACAATTGCTTATGTAGCAGAATTATTGATCTATGGAATAAAACAATCAGCTCGTCTAATTGCGCTGACATTAAACTATCAGGCTAATATTTTTATTATTAGTTTGAGAACGAATTCTTTACTTTTGTGGATGAATTATCACCTGAATCATTCAATTAAAAAAAAACTATTGTCTTCAAAATCTGAAATAAAAGCATTAGAACAACTTTTTAAAACCTTCCAGTCAGGTTTAGTTTCCTTTGCCTATCGAATGGTGTATAATGAAGAGGATGCCAGAGAGATCGTACAGGATGTCTTCATGGGAGTTTGGCGCAATAGAGCCAAACTCGACCTAAATGAAGGTCTAAAATCCTATTTATTTACTGCTACAAAAAACAAAGCTCTTAATCACCTCAAAAAGAAGAAAGAAGAGACTGTTGAATTGGAAGCTGTGAGTTATGGCTTAGCCGCTTCCCCATCTACCGATAGCGAAGCACAACTACAGGCAGAAGAGATGAAGGCTATCATTTTTGATGAAGTGAACAAACTACCAGATCGCTGTCGCCAAATCTTTTTATTAAGCCGAGAAGAAGGATTGAGTTATAAAGAAATCGCTGAGCGATTAGATGTTTCTTCCAAAACAGTAGAGAATCAAATAGGCATTGCGTTAAAGCGCTTGAAAGAAAGAGTATATGGTAAAAGAAAAGATATTTCAAATCGGGGACTCTTACTAGAGTGGTCTTTGATACTTCTTTTTTCAAAAAATGCAGCAACCTTTGGGGGTATCCTTCAAAATAACTGTACAGCATTATAGAAGGTAAACTTTTCCCCAAAACAAGCTTTCCTTAAAAGGAAGGTATCATATCCCAAGTAAGCAATCTTTATAATGAACGAAGCAGGAAAAAAAAACATATTATTTCACAAACACTTGAGCGGGCAATCCACCCCTCGAGAGGAAGAGCAATTAAAAGCTCTACTATTTTCGGAAAACGACAAAGCCGATTTTGAGCAAGTCAATCAAATTTGGAATCTCTCCGAAGATATTCAGTTTGGTGTCCAAGCTCAAACAGGTGAGGAATGGCATACCTTCCTATCTCGTATTGAAGCTTCCCGACAACCAAAAGTCAGAACCCTACATACAGTCTGGTTTAGAGCAATAGCCGCAGTAATTGCTATCGGCCTGTTGGGTACTGCTGTCTGGTTTACGGGTGTATTAGGTCCATCTATAAGCATTGCGGAAACTTATCAAACCCCAGCTGGGGGAATAGATCATTTTGATCTAATTGATGGAAGCTCCATTGCATTGAACAATCAGTCTACACTTCAAGTGATTGAAGGATTTAATGAAACAGAAAGAAAGCTCATCTTAGAGGGAGAAGCTCACTTTCAAGTAGCTTCTGATCAAACGAAACCTTTCCAAATTCAAACTGGTGATGTCAGTACCATTGTTGTTGGAACAGCATTTAATCTTAGTGCTTATCCTGAAGATGAACAAGTAACTATTGACGTCACAGAAGGAATCGTACGCTTTGTTGCAAATGATGGACAGCGTATGGAATTGAGACAGGGTATGTCTGCAAAATTTGATAAGTCTACCGGCCATCTATCAAAAGTAGATTTTGATAAAGATGCACTTCTTTGGCAAAAAGGAGTGGTGAGCTTTAATAACACCCCATTTAGAGAAGTCATGCGTACCTTAGAACGCCATTATAATATACAAATTGAAGATAAAAAAGGATTGGAGGACGAGCCATACACCGCTTCTTTCAATAATAAAACCCAAGAGGAAGTATTTTTAATCCTTCAAGAAACCTTTGATTTTAAGCTTATAAAAGAAGGCTCCAAACTTATATTACAGTAATTGTAATGTTAAAGTCAAGACTTCATACTTGCCAACTATATTTTCTAATATCGCTTTATGTATATTTGGGGCATGAAGTGGTGGATTGTTATATTATACACGATCATTCCTGTTGCTATTTGGGGCCAAACCCCTCTAAAAAATCCAAAAATATCGTGCCAACTGGATGATCTTCCTTTGTCAGATGCGCTCGCAATCATTAGTAGAAAGGCTAATGTAGAATTTAGCTTTAACAATAATATTTTGCCAGCTGATCGACGGTATTCCTATTCTTTTGACCAGGTAGCCTTCCATACTATCCTCAATATTTTACTGAGGAATACTGACTTGGTTTATACAGAACTTAATGGTTACATCATCATTAAGCAGCGAAGGGCTGATGAAGCTCAAATTGAACCAGAACTTTACTCCCTAAGCGGTGTTGTAGAAGATGCAATTACAGGTGAACGGCTCATTGGTGCCAGTGTCTATATCGCGGGACAAAATAAGGGTACTTATAGTAATGATAACGGCTACTTTTCTTTTTATGCTTTCGCAGACTCTGTTTTATTACAACTTTCCTATGTAGGTTATCAAGCTCAATCTATTCCAATTGGACTTTACCAGAAGAAAGAACTCATGATTCAGTTGGAACCAGATGGACTTCTAGACTCTATTATTATTGTGGATAAAAGATATGGCGAAGATATTATCGTTGTGGCAGAAAGTCAGGGAGGAACAAAAGTTTCTGCGAGGATGATTAACAAAATGCCTAGTATGCTGGGCGAACCAGATCCTGTTCACACCTTAGGATGGCTTCCGGGGGTACAGTCGGGTACTTCTGACTTAGGAAACTTACTAATTCGAAATAATGAGAATGGTCACAACCTCATCCTCTTAGATGGAGCTCAAATATATAATCCAAATCATTTACTTGGTCTGTATTCTATTTTTAATGGTTCTGCTATAAAAGATGTGGAATTGATAAAAGGAGCTATTCCTGCCAAGTATGGAGAGCGTATTGCATCTGTAGTGGAAGTGAATGGTAAGGAAGGCGATTATAATGAGATGCATGCAGAGGGATCATTGGGCATGATTGTAGCCAAAGCAATGATAGAAGGTCCAATAAAGAAGGGTAAATCTTCCTATTTGTTTGCAGGGCGTCGTTCTCATTGGGATCTTGTACTTCGTCCGTTAACTAGTACGATCTTAGCCAATAACGAAGCTTCAGGTGGATACTTTTTCGATGATTTTAATGTAAAAGTTTCGCATAAAGTAACAGAAAGGGACGATTGGAGTGCCACTGCATATTGGGGAGAAGATCGCTTTAGCTATGAGCAAGAACGACAAGAAAGAGAACCTGCAGATCTAAATTTACCTCCCAACTCTAATTATGAGGTTATCAATGGAACGCGTGTTTCTTGGAGTAATTTAGCAGCTTCACTTAAATGGAATAGAAGGTGGAAGTACAATACTCATTCTACTTTTAGTACATTTTACAGTAGGTACCGTTTTCTGGTAAGAGTCGATAGTGAACAAATAGGAATCCTTAACAATTCACCCATTAATCGCAATTTTAATTTGCTTTACTTTTCAGGTGTGCAAGATTTAGGGGGAAGACTTGATTTTGAGACTACTATATCTGATGAGTTAAAAATTAAATATGGTGCTAGTGCCATCTGGCATTTATACCAGCCACAAGCAAGTGGGACGGGTTTTTTGACTTTAAACGAAACAGTCTTCCAAACAGATCCAGAATCAGAGGAAGGAGAAGTAGAATTTGCACCTTTACAGATTAATGCACAGGAATCAGGCATCTATATCGATGCCATTTATAATGTCAATAATAGATGGGAAATTCAAGCTGGACTTCATTTGGCCTCTTTTGGTAATAAAGGTGTATTTTATGCGAGTGCACAACCTAGAATCAATGTGCGTTACAACTTAGCATCGAACCTTTGGTTAAAGTTTATGACTCGGACTAATCAACAGTATGCACATTTGCTTAATAATACCCAATATAATTTGCCAACTGACCTTTGGGTACCTTCTAATGATAAGGTAAAACCACAACTTGGCTGGCAGATAGCGTTGGGCTTAGAAAAGCGATGGAGGAAAAAATATATCTTTCAATTGGATGGCTATTATCAATATCTTGATCAATTAAGTACACTAAACCCTACAGAATCCTTCCAAAAGGGATTAACTTGGGAAGATAAAATCCTGCAAGGTATTGGGTTTAATTATGGAGTAGAAACTGCTTTTCAAAAAATTCAAGGGCGACTTACATGCCTCATTAGTTATCATTATTCGTGGGCATGGAGAAGGTTTCCACTGCTAAATGGTGGACGCAACTTTCCATACCGCTACAATAGAAGGCATGTACTTGCTATGTTAGGTCAATACCAGCTCAGTCCGAAAGTCAGTATTTCAGGTGGGTGGACTATATCTAGTGGTAATTTTATATCAATTCTTAACAGACAAATTGCCTTTGGATATCCAAGCGCCACAGGAATTCAGACTGGGAGCTATGATAGTGATGCCTCAGTTAATAACTTTCAAGTACCAACCTATCATCGTTTAGATCTTAATATCGACTTTACTAAAAGAACCTCCACTTATACTAGGAAATGGTCATTTGGTTTATTTAATGCCTATAATCGTAAGAACCCTACTTTTTTTATCAATAGTTTTAATAATGGAAACCGGACGCTATCTGGATTAACCATATTTACAATTATTCCATCCATAAAATATCAAATCAAATTTTAGGTTATGATACGACTTATCTTCTCATTTTTGTTATTTTTCATTTTGCTATCAGCTTGTACAGAAGATATTCCTATCATATTACCGGAACAAGAGGAACAACTGGGTGCTTACATATTTATTGATCAGACAGCAGATACGGCCTCCATTATTATTGAGCGAACACTGAGGTTTGAAGAAACACTTAATGAAACAAAAGCTAGGTTGGAGGGAAGTGCTGCTGTAGAATTGTATAAGGATAATGAAAAGATAGCTAATTTTGAGCAACAAAATGCTTCCATATTTTATAGTTATGCCAATCCACTGGGTATACAAGCTGGGGAAAGCTATGATATTCAAATTAAGCACCCTGATTTTGAAATAATGATGGCTAGTGAGTCTGCTATAAAAAAACCTGTTTCTCCAGTTATTATTGATAGAGATTCTATCACGCCGCCTGTAGGAATAATAGACAGTTTTGATTTGATCCTTAAGATTGAAGATCAAGCGAATACCAGAAATTATTACCAAATCGGTGCAGCTATCGAAACCCTGAATCAAGGAGGAGAACAGGATATAGAGCAAATCGCTATTCTTGGAAATTATGTCATCACAATTGATGGCTTAGTCACTGATTTACAATTTATTATAGTAGGTGACGACATATTTTTAAGTGATGAAACTTTTAATGGTAAAGAAGTAGTGATCTTTTTCCAAACTGGAAGCTTTAGCTTTACTCCTGAATATATTATTTTCAGAAATATATCTGAAAGTTTCTACAATTTTATGCGCTTCCTCAATAATGATTTGGATGTTGATTATGTTGCCTTTCTTGAAACTATACCTGTCTACTCCAATTTTGATATGGGATTTGGTGTTTTTGCTTTTTTCACAGAAGAAAGATTAATGCTTACGGAATAACAGAGTATATGTATATAAAATCAGGTATATTTATTCCAGTAATCATCTATTTTTATTCATTTACCCCCCATTTTACGACCTTGAAAAACAAATGAGGCCGATTACTTCGTCTATCAAACAAAAATATTATCTTTGTTAAAGAAAAGAAAACACCTCTGGTCATTACCATAAAGCTAATATTACTTCCCAACAGCAAATTCTAATTTAAATAATGATACATCTCAATGATGTTCAATAATGTACTTTCTCGTAAAGCACCGTTACCCGTAATTAACACATATTATTGATCATTCAACTGTTTTGCCCAAAGGCAAAACATAGTCTTTCATATAATACTTTGTACGACAAATAAGTACATACACTACTTTTTGACAAATATATGAACAGGCTATCCCTTGGCTAGTGTACCCTTGAGGTACACTTTTTTTTTGACAGTCATGTGTTTTCTCACTAATATTTGAAGCTCCTCAAAGGCAACTTCTTTTTTTCTGGATGGTTACTATAAATAGGGATATGTAAAAAGAGTTTTATCTCATGCGATATAATCAATTAGGAAAGTCGGATTTAAGGGTAAGCGAAATTGGGCTAGGTTGTATGTCTATCAAATATTTAGGACAAGGAAAGAAGATCATTCAAAAAGCGCTAGACTATGGTGTCAATTTTTTTGACACTGCCGATTTATATGATAAAGGCGTAAATGAAGAGATTGTAGGAAAGGTTCTTAAAGAAAAAAGACAAGACGTTATTATTGCCACGAAAGTAGGCAACCAATGGCGAGATGATGGAAGTGGGTGGGAATGGAACCCCACCAAAAGCTACATCAAATCAGCTGTACATCAAAGTTTAAGACGCTTACAAACAGACTATATTGATCTTTACCAATTGCATGGTGGAACCATTGACGATCCAATGGATGAAACGATTCAAGCTTTTGAAGAATTAAAAACAGAAGGACTGATACGGGCATATGGTATCTCGTCTATTCGCCACAATGTAATTGATGCATATCTACAAAAATCCAATTTCACTACCAATATGATGCAGTACAGTCTCTTGGACAGAAGACCAGAAGAATGGGCATTGGATGTTTTGGCGAAAGCCGAAAAAAGTGTAGTCGTAAGAGGTGCATTAGCCAAAGGCTTATTAGCAAGCAAAGCAGCCAGAGCATACCTTGATCACTCTGAAGAAGAAGTACAAAAAGTAAAAGACTTACTAAAAGAGAAAAGCACAGCTGAAATACATACAGGACATTTAGCTTTAAAATATGTACTACGGCACCCAGCTGTAGGTACAATCGCATTAGGCACAAGTTCTGCAGAACAACTAGAAGAAAGCTTAAAAGATTTTGCGCAAAGCAAGACGATTTCACTAGATGATATAGCTGCCCAAATAAAAGCATCAAAATATACTGCGCATAGGTTGCGATAGAACTAAAAAAGTTATACTTTCACATCATAAAAGTGATATTCATTGTCAGAAAATAGTGCTCATTTTGTTCCTGAAGGTAGCATGTTTGTTCAAGTCATCCTACCTATAGCTATTCCAAAGCCATATACCTATTTCGTTCCAGAAAAGTTGGTAGAAGAGGTCCAGTTTGGTGTTAGAGTGGAAGTCCAATTTGGAAAGAGCAAATTGTACACTGGATTAGTAGTGGATATTACAGACCAGCCACCTCCCACTAGCCGTCCTAAGGCCATCATTTCGGTAGTTGATAAAAAGCCTATTATTACGGTCCAACAATTCCGACTTTGGAAATGGATGTCTCAGTATTATCGCTGCACATTAGGCGAAATCATGAATGCAGCCTTGCCAGCAAACTTGAAACTCACTAGTGAAACCAAAATCACTTTGAGTCCAATGTTTGATGATGATTTCAGCATGTTGAATGACCAAGAATATTTAATTGCCGAGGCACTTAGTATTCAAGAAGAAATCAGCATTGATGATGTTCAGCAGATATTAGGAAAAAAAACAGTCTATCCTCTAATTCGATCTTTATTAGATAAACATATTATTTATCTAAAAGAAGACCTCAAGACCAAGTACAAACCTAAAAAGGTGGCCTGTGTTCGTTGGAAAGAGCCTTTTGCTTCCCAAGCAGATTTGGTAGGCGATGCCTTCGAGAAGGTTAGTAGATCACAACGCCAAACAGATGCACTACTAGCATTTATTCAATTGGATCGAATGCAAGAGGTAGTGCGCAAGCAAGATATTTACACCAAAGCAAATGTTGATTCTAATGTCATCAGCGCAATGGTAAAAAAGGGCATTTTTGAAACTTACGATAAAGAAATTAGTCGTATTGGATCTTATGAGGAAGAAACGATTGATGCTCATGAGCTATCTGAGCAACAAACGAACGCACTGACAGAAATTGAAGATCATTTTAAGGAAAAAGATGTCGTCTTACTTCACGGTGTAACCGGAAGCGGCAAGACTCGCGTATACATTGAACTCATTCAAAAAGCGATTGCCAAAGGTGAGCAAGTCCTCTACTTGCTACCAGAAATTGCTCTGACCACACAGATCATAGATCGTTTGCAAAAAGTATTTGGAGATGATATTGCTGTTTATCACTCTCGTTTGAATAATAATCAAAGAGTCGAGCTTTGGAATGCGGCTCTTGCAGGCAAGCCCATTTTATTAGGCCCGCGTTCTGCCTTGTTTTTGCCCTATAAAAAGCTCAAGTTGATCGTTATCGATGAAGAGCATGATCCTTCTTTCAAACAGAACGAACCTAATCCTCGATATAGTGGCCGCGATACTGCCATTTATATGGCGCATATGTATGGTGCTAAGGTTGTTTTAGGAACGGCTACGCCTTCCATTGAGTCCTTTTTTAATGCTCAATCAGGAAAATATGCTTTAGTAGAAATGCCTGATCGATACGGTGGTATCGCCATGCCTGAAATTGTCATTGTCGATGCTAAAGAAGAGTTGACCAAACGCAAGTTACAATCGCACTTCACTTCAGTATTGATTGATGAACTAAAAGCGACTTTAGAACGAGGAGAACAAGCCATTCTTTTCCAAAACAGAAGAGGGTATTCGCCAAGTTATCGTTGTACGACCTGTGGATGGCATTCGGAATGTATTCACTGTGATGTAAGTCTGACTTATCATAAATTCCATAATTTACTGAAATGCCATTATTGTGGCTATCAATCCAAATTGCCAACCGAATGCCCTGCTTGCGGCAATAAGCAACTGACTTTACAAGGCTTTGGTACCGAAAAGATCGAGGATGAATTAAAAATCTATCTACCCAATGCTAAAATTGGAAGGATGGATTTAGATACGGTTAGAGGCAAACATGCACATGCCAAAATCATTAATGATTTTGAGGAAAAACGCTTAGATATTCTTGTTGGTACACAGATGGTAACCAAAGGCTTGGATTTTGATAATGTAGCTATAGTGGGTGTGCTCAGTGCCGATCAACTACTGCAGTTTCCAGATTTTAGGGCAAGTGAACGTGCATTCCAACTCATGGTACAAGTAAGTGGCCGGGCTGGGCGTAAAAATAAGAGAGGTAAGGTGATCATACAAGCATTTAATACAGCGCATCCGGTATTACAAGAAGTTATTGATAATGCTTATCAAAAACTATATGAACGCGAAATTGAAGAGCGTAAGGCTTTCAAATATCCACCATTTTATCGCATCATAAAGATCACTTTAAAACATAAAAAACCTGATGTCCTCAATACCGCTTCTCGCCTGTATGGCAAAGCTATTAAACAGCACCTAGGTGCATGGGTGCTTGGCCCTGCAGTTCCTTATGTCAGTAGAGTCCGTACTTATTACCTCATTGACTTCTTAATTAAGCTTCCTAGAGATGCCAAAAAGATGGCTTTCGCCAAAGATACGATTCAAAATGCTGCAGCAGAGTTAAACGCTTCTTCTGGTATGTCAGGTGTGCGGATTAGTATAGATGTTGATCCGAATTGATGGGTGATGGGTGATGAGTGAATGAGTGAATGAGTGAATGAATTAAATGCGCTATTGTATATCCTTAAATTTATCTTCAAAGTACTTTACCCATTTACCATTTTCGAAATTTTCTCCATATTCTCTAAAGCTGTTGTGGCCAGTTCGCTCGAAAATGAATCGTTTTGTATCGCTAGCTCTTACAATGAACTTTCCATTCTCAAAATCTGCGGGAAGTTTGCGTGCACCTCTTTCGGAGAAGGGATTGTAATAGTAAGTTTTATCTTTTTCATCGTAGCGAATCACGGTATGAAGTTGTAAAGATTCAGATTTTAGATCAATAAGAATAGCATGTTTATTCAAAGCATATTTTATACTTTGAAATGCAGGCACTTCTGATACCACTTTACCATCTTTGATAGCAGTAGAAATACCTACCCACTGCCCTACCATAAAGTGAAGGCTATCCATTTTTTGTTGACTTGTAGATTGTCCAGATAAGGTATGTATTAGTAAAAGGAAAGCAAAGGTTTGGAATAATTTCATCACCTATTTTTTAGATACAAGAAGAATAACAATCTTTCTATCTGCTTGTTTGGTATTCCTTCCATTATTCAAGAATAATTATTACAGCATCAATAGATATCTTCTAGCAAGCTATCCGCAGAAAGTATTACTTTGACTAGAAAGTAATTGGCTCATTAAAAAACAAAAAATTAGTAGGTTGATTTTCTTTCGTAATATTATCTTGAATTTAACCCCTGAGTACTGATCATAATAAGCCTATAATTAAGGACTCGATTTTTTTTACTTTCTTACGTTTAAAGCTT
Source organism: Saprospiraceae bacterium (assembly GCA_022448955.1). GTDB lineage: Bacteria > Bacteroidota > Bacteroidia > Chitinophagales > Saprospiraceae > JALEHC01. The sequence continues at coordinate 20,488 of JAKVCU010000092.1, read as the reverse complement.
TCGCTAAACCTCCGATTGTATTTTTGATTAATTTGAAACTTTGTCCCTTCTAACTTTTTTGTTGACATTTTCGTTGACTACTTTTGGTCAACCTATTTTAGGCATTGACAATTGACAACCCCACAAGCATTAACCAATAACTAACAGCCATGGAGGCCATTGATAGTATTCGAATCAACTTTAACCAAGATCAACTCTTTTTACTCAACATTTGTTTGGGTTTTTTAATGTTTGGAGTAGCATTAGACCTAAAATTTGATGCTTTTAAAACGATCCTGAAATATCCCAAAGCGTCCTTTGTAGGGTTGACTTCTCAATGGATTTTACTACCTATTGTGACATTGATACTTATTTTAGTATTTCAACCACCAACAAGTATGGCATTAGGTATGATATTAGTAGCCAGTTGTCCTGGCGGCAATGTATCCAATTATGCGGTGCATTTGGCAGGTGCCAATTCAGCACTGTCCATTTTATTGACCTCTATTACAACCTTAGGCGCAGTTATTCTTACGCCTTTGTACTTCACTTATTTAGCTCCCTTCATACCCGGCGCCGCTTCTTTTGAAAGTAGCATCCAATTAAATGCAACAGAAATGGTCATCACGATCATTCAATTGATTGTATTTCCATTGGCATTAGGCATGTTTTTGAATGAGCGATTTCCAAAACTTTGTAAAGTCATTCAGCAGCCAGTAAAGACGCTAAGTATGATCATTTTCTTAGGTTTTGTTGTAGTGGCTATATATTCTAATTTTGATAACATTGTCAATTATTTACATTTAGTTTTCTTACTTGTCTTGATCCATAATGGCTTGGCACTGCTTACAGGCTATTGGTTTGCTCGCTTGAATCACCTTCAAGAAAATGATGCTCGAGCAGTTTCGATTGAAACAGGTATCCAAAATTCAGGACTCGGCCTAATCCTAATCTTCAATTTCTTTAACGGTATTGGTGGAATGGCTCTCATTGCAGCATGGTGGGGCATTTGGCACTTAATCGCCGCTTTTGGTTTGGCGATGCTTTGGGGAAGAGCAAAAACGAAACCGCAAATCAGCGACAATTAGAAAAACTTAGCGGCAATGCTCTTTCGAAGCAGCAGAATATTTCGTATTTTTAAGAACACTCATTATTTTTTGGTGTTTCATTTTCAGTCGTAAGTAATTATTCTTTGATAATTTAGACTATTATTGGAAAAATAAAGCATATGAAGAAACTTTACCTCACTTTAGTCTTCAGTTTTATCCTATCTATATTTTGCTTTGCAGATAATTTTTTTCATGGATATATTATTACAAAAAATGGCAAGAGGCTAACTGGTTATTTTACTGAAGTAATCTATACTGGATACTCATCCCAAGTCGTATTTATTAATGATTTTGGTACTTCTTATGAAATTTCCCCTGAGCTCATCAAGGCATTTGTCTATCGCAAAAAGAATGATTATTTAGTTTACGAAAGTAAACGTTTAAACACAGCTTGGGTATTCCTAAAGGTAATATTTAAAGGTGATGATTTACTACTTTATCGCTCACCAGAGTACCTCACTAAATTCACAGTGGGTTATGAAAAAGTAGAGATGCAAAAATTCGAAGCAAATGACTTTTTCATTCAAAAACCCGGCGGAAAGTTAAAGCGCTTGCGCAAATTGAATTACCGAAAGAGACTCCGAAAGCTGATCCGAAAGCGTGCACCAGAATTAGCAGAAAAAATTGGTTCAAAGGGATACAAGTTTAACAACTTATTTGATATCATGCTGGAGTACAACGAGATATGTGAGCGGACGAAGTATAAGTTATAATATTAGAAAATAATACCAAAGAATTGGTAACATAAAATCTCAAGTAAAGGCTGACAGCTCTATGCATTCCCAAACATTGTGCAAAACTTTACTAAAGTCAGTTGCTTACTCTTTTTAGCCAGAACGTTTTAGAGTGTGAGTAATCTCGCCTAAGTGCTTAAAATAAATCAACTTTTGATGATAATTCTATCGATTAAAAGTTTTGCTGTGTAGCAACAACACTGCTTTTATGATACCGTTAGTAACCTTTTCAGTATTGTAGTTCTTTTAATTTGTTTAGGTTTTCATCCCAAAAGATGATTTTTCTATTTTCATCTGTTACAACGATTGTATTACAATCTTCATTCCAATCTATTCCCCAAAGCAAATTACTAGTCATTTTTTCGGCTAGTAGATCACCATCTTTGTTCCAAAGTCTAATCTTTTCGCTAGCTGTTGCTAATACATTTCCATTACTACACCATTGTATATTTCTGTATTCTGATTTACTTTCGGCAATTGATTTTATTTTTTGACCATCATAAGTCCAATATTGTAACAAGGGTGGATAATTATATTGAAAATCTCCATAATCTCCTGTTACAAAAAACGCTCCGTCTGGGTGCCAAGCTATGCAAAGCATTAATACTTCTATATCCTCCTCTCTATCACGAATCTGCCTTAAACTATCTAGATCATAATGGTATAATAAAACATCTTCACCAACCGCTACTACCAGATTTTCTTTTGGATGCCAATCTAGGCCAATAATGCCCTTTTGACCAGTATCTACTCTTTTTAAAACATTTCCCATTTCATCAAAAATAGTTAAGAAGCCTTCATAGTCACCAACTGCTAACAAACTCCCATCATGATTCCACCCTATAGCTCTAGCCCCATCATTCGTTATAGTATCCAATTCTATGAATCTGTCATGATCTAAATCTAGTATGGTACATTTTGATTTCCCATCTTGTACGGATATAGCTAATTTATGCTTGGCGGGATGCCATTTGGTTTTAGTTATTGTTCCTTTGTAAGGATAGCTTTTAATTAATTCAAAATTATTGGCCGAAAATAATCTTAGGGTATCTTCAGCACCGCCCACAACAAATAGATCCTTGCTAGGATGCCAGTCTACCGACCAATAATACCACCGTATATTTTGAACGCTATCATCCCATAGTTGATGACTTTGTTCTTTTTGAGTTGGATTGCATCCATAAATGGCACTCATCAAGATAATTATAATAAATGTTCGCATTTTTTCTTTTGATTAATGATGTCAGTATTAAGCCCTTTTATTATCGTTATTTCGAAAATCCTTTTTCATAATTTACAAGATCGATTTGAGTAAGTCTTTTACTATTTTCTCTATTACGACTGCAGTTATTAGCTGGAGTATCTATATCCTTAGATAGAATGATTCCAGTTCCCCCAAGCATAGCCAGATAAAAATTGATTAAAATAAAATATGGAGTTAATTAAAAGATACCTAGCCTGAAAGCAATAGTCAATGAGTTATTCGTTTTTATCTCCTTCCATATAAATACTAAATACCATGTAAACCAATTAAAATATAATGACATAGCTCATATCTTATCGTAGCTACCAAAACCATCAAATTGAAATAATCTTTTATATATCAAGTAATCTGTAATCTAAATTACTCAATGTTTTGAAGGCGTCTTTTTACTCAGTTCTGCGTTGCATACTCGCCTTAATAGTTATAGCTATTAGGCTCCGCCGCGCCTTAAGCTGACTTCGCTATTGCTAATGGCTAAAGTCGAGTTCAATACACTGTAATTTAATGTACGAAACGCTAAATAATGGTCAAATATCAGAAAGATTTGGCAAATGTTTTCCCATCAAACTTAAATACACTTCCATTAGTCATTAGAAACCATAATTTGCCATCAATATCTTTGTAGATAGTGTGAGCAAAATCGTTTGTTGCTTCTAAATGGTTTATAAGATGCTTGATTCTATGGCCATCATATCTCCAAAGGCCTGTATCCCTATCAGCAAACCAAATATTTCCATCTTCATCTTCTTCCATGGCAAAAACATGTTCAAGTGTCCCTGCCGGTGATTGATCTCCCCTTCTAGTAGTTGGTCTATTTAAACTGGTGGGGTGGATTAAGTTTTTCTGCTCAGAAAAATTAGTAATGACGTCTTTTTCTTTCAACAATACGCCTATTCCATTATTTCCAATCCATAGTCTTCCCTTAGAATCCTCCAGAATGCAACGTACATGAAGTTCCCCTGTTTCTTCCTTTAGTCCTAAAGTCTCATCATTTATTATGGTAAATTCCTGACCATCATATCCATAAACACCAGCATAAGTTGCCATCCAAAGCATTCCATTTTTCCCCTTAGCAATACCTGTAACAAAATATACATTATCAGGATTAATTATTTTAGGTCTTGGAAATGCTAGGTAATCAATTTTTTCTCCATCATATCGAAAAATACCTTCCTTATTCCCCGCATTAAACCAAAGGTCATTATCTGTTTTTGTCCATTTTTTTTGTGCATCTTGGCTCTCATTTATCTCATGATTTATGATACTTTGACCATCATAGCTACTGATTCCATTTGCAGTTTGAATCCAAATCCTTCCATTGGAATCCTCCTGAATAGCAAATATTTGATTATCAGCCAAGCCCTCCTCAGTCGTAAGATATTTGAAAGATTTTCCGTCCCATTGAACAACACCTTCTTCATTGCTCCCTAGCCAATAATTTCCTTGGCTATCTTGAAATATTGAACGAATACCTTTTGTGAATTTGAGTGCTATTGAACTTCCTTTCTGATCGATGTGTGCGACACTCTTTTCATAGACAGGTTTTGATTGTTCTAGGCTACAGGAAGTAAACTGAATTAGGATGGTTACGAATAAGAGAATTTCATTCATCATGGAATTTGATTTTTGGTCGTTTACTTCTCAGATCAAGAAAGGAAGCAAGGATATCTCATGCTGTCTAATTGTAATATTATTTTGAAAGTATATTTTCAAAAGAAATTTCGCTAATTCACCTTATAGATTCGAGCTTCCCAAGCCCGCAAACTAACATCATAATCAGATGATCGTTCGTAATTACTGATCACCAATTCTAATTGATCCATATTTGGCATTGGTAATTTGGTTTGAAGGTCGGAAGTAAAGTTCAAATAAATATAATAAGTGCCATTTTCATCCCATCTGCGATAAGCATAAATTTCTTCGCTATTATTGTCAATGAGCTCATAATCTCCATACACCAAGGTGGAATGTTCTTTTCTGACTTTGAGCATTTTTTGGAAGTAGTAGAAAGTAGAATTGGGGTCTGCTAAGACTGCTTTTGCATTAATGGTTTTATAATTAGGGTTGACTTTTATCCAAGGTGTTCCATTTGTAAAACCTGCGTGTTCGCTATCATCCCATTGAATGGGCGTTCTTACATTATCCCGTCCTTGTTGATGAACAGCCTTGAGGAAGGCATCCATATCTTTTCCAGCTTCTTTTGCCTCTGCATAAGCATTCATGGTTTCCACATCGCGATAATCTTCAATATGGTCAAAAGCGACATTTGTCATCCCCAATTCGGAGCCTTGATAAATAGAAGGTGTACCTCTTAAGCTCAATAAGAGTGTGGCCAGTAAGTTAGCTGATTCCACCCTATATTCTTTGTCATTTCCCCATCTAGAGACCATCCTAGGGAAATCATGATTATCCAAGTTAGTACTAATCCATCCACGATCACCAATAGCATGATGCCAGGAACTGAATACCTCTTTAAATTCACTTAATTTCCATTTTCGGATATCAAACTTGCCCCCTGCGCCATGATCGAAGAACATATGCCCAAAGTGGAAAATCATGTGCAATTCTTTGCGATCCTCTCCTACATAGAGGTTGGCTTGTTCCTTAGAGACACCTACAGCCTCTCCTACTGTAAGAATATCGTAGTGTTGGAGCACCTCTTCATGCATTTCTTTTAAAAACTCATGCACCCTTGGTCCATTTGCATAAACTTCAGCAATAACTTTGTTGAAGTCGCTAAAATCTGCATCTGGATAATCCAACCGCTTTGAAATTAACGGAATCACATCCATTCTAAATCCGTCAATACCTTTATCCAGCCAAAAACGCATCAATGAATAAACTTCCTGCCGAAGTTTCGGATTTTCCCAATTTAAATCAGGTTGCTTTTTAGTGAATAGGTGGAGGTAATATTCGTCCGTAGCTTCATCTTTTTGCCACGCACTACCACTAAAGAAAGACAACCAGTTATTGGGTTTTTCAGGCTTCCAAATATAGTAATCTCTGTAAGGATTATCTTTCGACTTGCGAGATTCTTGAAACCAAATATGCTCATCAGAGGAATGGTTGACTACCAAATCCATCACTAATTTCATTTCTCTTTTATGGATTTCTGCTAGCATCTCATCAAAATCAGCCATTGTCCCAAACTCCTCCATGATATCGTAATAATCACTGATATCATAACCATTGTCATCATTGGGAGACTTATAAATTGGACTCAGCCAAATCACATCAATTCCTAATTCTTTGAGATAGTCCAATTTTTGAATAATTCCTCTTAAGTCACCAATTCCATCACCATTACTATCATTAAAACTTCTAGGATAAATCTGATAAATTACGGATTCTTTCCACCAAGTCTTTGTCATAATCGTAAGCATTTAGGCATAAAAAGAAACCTTTCAGCACAAGTCTGAAAAGCATTAGCTTCTCGCAAAAAAAGCAAAATCCCTCTTAAAATGACAATTTCAGTAAGATAATTTTACGCTTCCATCAATAAGTCAATGCATAACGCAGCAGTCCATGAAAATTGATTAGTCCCACATGCAAGATTATTGGTGCTCGACTTACGGGGATCAAAATATTCGTAGAATCCATATTCTTCAATCAATTGAAGAGTATCTGCTTTAACCTTTGCTGCCATATCTTCCATATCGTAGCGGAGTAGTCCTTGATAGAGTAACCAATTCATATTAATCCATATTGGTCCGCGCCAATACTTTTGGAAATCAATATTTTCGGACTGGAGGCTATAGGTTGGACACAAAAAGTATTGATCATCTTTACCTCCAAAGTGTGGACTCTCGAGCTTTAATAAAATTTCTTCAGCTTGTTCTTGGGTCGGTACCTCTCCAATTAATGGCATTAAGCCAGAATTGGTAAATACAGGAATAAGTTGCTCATTTCTTAGATCATAAGCATTATAGATCCCTCTATCTTCATCCCAAAGCTTTTCATTAAAACTGTAGATACTCAGTTCGTTCCAATGAATAATTTCTGCTACTTCCGCTCCTATTTCTTGCCCTATTTTGATAAGGCACTCATTTGACCAGACTAGAGTGGCATTAAATAAAGGATCTTGAATGAGGAAAGGGCACTCTTTATAAATTGCATCATCATCATACTGATGACGCCTAAATAAATCAACTAAATAAACATAGCGGTCATAATCTAAATCAGTAGGCCGGTGCTTAGCAGCCTCTGGATTTTGAAGATCTTGTCTTTTATAGGAAGGAATTTCCAATTCAGCAGGGTTAATACCTCTTAGTACAGTATCCCAGATAGGAGAATTGTCAGTTCCTCCTTCCCAGGGATGTCGGATATATACTAGGCCTTCATTTTTAGGATCACGGTACTGATAGAAGTACTCATGGAGTTTTTTAACCTTTGGAAACATCTCTTCTAAAAATGCCCTTGAATCTTTAAGATCATTTTTGGAAGCAATCTGGAAGATTCTCCAAAGGATAAAGCCATGTACGGGAGGCATAGAAATACCCGAGGTTACTGCATTCTTTGGATGGGCGTATGCTTCATGCGCTTTCCAAAAATCAGGACCTGGAAAATAGTGCGCATCTTTTTCTTTCCCGAATACAATTTGCGGAAGCATACCATTTGACCATTGCCCTTTAAATAAAGAGCGTAACTCTTGCTTCGCTTTTGGCCAATCAAAATGGGCATAACCTAAAGCTATAAATCCTGCATCCCAGTTCCATTGATGCGGATAAAGATTGGGGGCAGGCTTCGTAAATGTTCCTGTCCAATTCTTGAGCAATACTGACTTTGCAGTTTCAAGCAATTTTTCTTTCAATATTAATTATTTTACTGGCCTTGGGTGCTGGCTAAAACACCTCAAATATTATCATCTCACCTTTGGGGGGACACGCGTACTTCTGGACTTGGTATATTTTATATAAAGTGCAATGAACTAAGAACGCGTAAATGTTGCTCGGAAAGTGTTCATCATCAAAAATATAAAAATTAAAATTAATTTATATGATTTCCAAGTTTTCTTCTAAGCCTTTTTTTAGTCAAAGCCATAAATACAATATTTATAGTTATTGGCCATTGATTTTGAATATGCAAACAATTTATGAAAATATTTAAAGTTTCAGAAAATGAGAAGGAATTTCCAAAAAACAAATAAGTAGTAAGTCTAGAAACTGTCTGCCTATGGCTAAAATTCCTCATATAGATCATAAATAAAATGCAATCAGGAAAACAAACTGATACTGTAAGATTATGGAGTAAGATTTTTTAAGTAAGTTTATAGAAATAAATTTCAAAATCAACTTTTTATATCTTTCAATTTTCATGAAATGAAAAGAACTATTTTTAGCGCCCTCATTTTAAGTTGTTGCTCATTGTTTATAAAAGCCCAAACAACCACAGCAGATCACTCAAATGGAGAATTTGTGGTACAATCAACAAAAGCCATTAAATTAGGAACAACAGCTCCTGTTAGAAATCTTATACCCAGAGATGCAACGAGCATCGAAAAGAAAAAACATGGTAAAAGAAATAAAAAGGTTCCACCCAACCTTTTCGGCTTTCCACAAAAAGCCCGTGAATATGTAGAAGGAGCTTTGCCGTTAGGGGAAGATCCCGTACGCCAAAAAGTGGTCAACCGCAATAGCGGTTTGGTGGTAGAGCCAATCGTTAATGTACCAGGCCAGTCTTATCCAGGTCCACCAGATCCAACAGGAGATGTTGGTCCAGACCACTACGTACATGAAGTTAATACTTCCGTTATTGAAGTATTCGACAAAGAAGGCAACTCTCTTGAAACATTCGCAAGTAATACGCTATGGAACCAAATTGGATTCTCAGGTGCAGGAGATCCTATCATTTTGTATGATCAAGAGGTCAATCGTTGGATCATTACAGAATTTATCTTTCCTGGGACAGAAATACTATTTGCAATTTCAGAAGATACTGACCCTCTTGGTAGTTATGACCTTTATAGTTTCACAGCTCCTTCTTTTCCAGATTATCCAAAGTATAGTATTTGGAAAGATCATTATGGTATTGCAACAAACGAGGAAGGTGGTGAAATATTAGTTGCTTATTTCTTAGATAAGAATGCCATTATTAATGGTGAGCCAGAGGCAGAAATGCAAAGAATTACAATGGAATCAAATGCCGGTGATGCAGGCCCTGCTATCAATGTATTTGCACCAGTAGATTGGTCTGGTTCTAATGCACCAGTCACGAACAATCCTATCATGTTAAGTATGAATGACGATGCTTGGGGTGGTAGTACGGAAGATCTAATCACTGTTCATACTTTTGATATTGATTTTAATGATCCCACGAATACAAGCATTACATCTGTTCCATTAGCTGCTTCACCTTTTGACTCCGACCCTTGTTTCCCGGATAGTGGCCAATTTGGGCAGTGCGTTCCACAAGCAGGAGGTGAAGGAGTCTCAGGTATTCCAGAGATTATTATGAACCAAGTGCACTATAATAATTTCCTTTCTCATGAATCTATTGTTTGTTGCTTTACGGTAGATGCAGAACCCGGACAAAATAAAGCAGGTATTCGATGGATGGAAATTCGTAGAACAGCTGGTGAGGAATGGTCTATTTATCAAGAGGGCACCTATGCTCCAGATGATGGATTTAGTCGTTTTGTGCCTTCTATAGCAATGGATGCAACCGGCAATATTGGTTTAGTCTACTCTGCATCAAGCCCAGAGACATTCATTGAACTAAGATTTACAGGGCGACGAGAGAGTGATCCAATTGGTGAGATGACCGTAGAAGAATATTCACTTGCTGAAGGTTCTAGTACACTTTTTACTGGTACGCGCTTTGGCGATTATGCACACATGACCATTGATCCTACTGACGGACGTACTTTCTGGTTAACTGGAGAATATGCTGGTAGTGATAATGATGGTGCAACAAGAATTGCCGCCTTTTCATTAAAGAGGGATACCATTGACTTTGGGGTAGTATCATTAGATACACCAATAAATTCTCCGGATTTGACTGCTAGCGAAGTAGTCCGGATTAGTGTGAAAAATTTAGGTTTAGATACGCAAAGCGTTTTCCAAGTCGGTTATATTTTTGAGGATCAGCCTGCCGTGATAGAAGAAGTAACTTTTGAGTTATACCCTGATAGTACTTATGAGCATGAGTTTGTTGTACCCGTTGATATGTCTATTGTAGGAGACTATAATTTCAAGCTATTCAATACACTAGCGGAAGACCAAGCGATTTTTAATGATACACTCAGAAAGGTTGTTTCCAAATTACCTCGATTTGATGCAGGGGTTACTGATGTAGAAGGAGTAGGATCGACCATATGTAATGATAGTACTTCTGTAGATATTGTTTTCACCAACTTTGGTACTGAAGCTTTGACAAGTATTGTAATCAATTCAGAATTAAATGGTAACACTTTGGCAAGTGAAAACTGGAGTGGCAACTTAGCTACGGGCGAATCAGCATCAATTACTATCTTACTTTCAGGCCTTCAAGATGGAATGAACAACTTAGTCACCTCTACAAGTATGCCGAGTGGCATGATGGATGAAATTATCGTAAATGATACATTCAGCAGGAGCTTTAATGCGATTACGTCAGATGCCGTAACGGTAGTTTTTGAACTTAACACCGATTTCTATCCTAGTGAAACTACTTGGGTTTTAGAGAATGAAGCAGGCGATATCCTGCAATCTGGTGGGCCATATGGTGAAGAAATCACCTTATTCACAGAGGAGTGGTGTTTAAGCGGAGAACAATGTTATACTTTTACCATTTTTGATTCTTATGGTGATGGAATTTGTTGTGGATTTGGGCAGGGTAACTACCGTCTTACTGATGTAGATGGTAATATACTCGCTCTTGGAGGGGAATTCTCATTTGAAGAAAGTGTTGACTTCTGTCTTCCTTTTGAATGCTTATTAGAGCTTGAAGCAGATATTTCTCCAGAATCTGCTCCAGAAGCAGGTGATGGCATCATCATTGTAAGTACGGCAAATGGTGTAGGTCCATTCCAATATAGTATTGATGGTGGAGCGAACTTCCAAGTTTCTAATGTTTTTGAAAACCTAAATGGAGGAGATTATGAAATTACTGTAATTGATGAAAATGGCTGCGAAGCAAGTATAACAGCTGTAGTCGATATATTAAACAGTATTGAAGAAATAGAGGAAATCATTGCTGGAGTGGAAGTCTTTCCTAATCCGACAGAAGGAGTATTCCGGGTGAATGCTAATAAATTATCCTCTAATGATTTATATGTCAATTGGCAAATCTTTAATCTAGAAGGTAAAAGTGTACAATTAGGCCACTTGGTAAAATATGATGATACACATACTGCTTTGATTTCACTGTATGCCTATCCCGCTGGAACTTACTTCCTACGCATCGAAGATGAAACAATACGACGATTAATCAAGATCGTTAAGCAATAAAAAAAAGGGATTTGGTCTTCACCAAATCCCTTTTTTTTAAAAGAATCAATAGGTGTATCCCCCCTCTTCACCCTTATCGCTTAACGGTCCTAAATTAAAGGTTATGCCTAGCTGAGGCATCAATAAGGTGGTAATAGAGCTTTTCTCTTCAAAAGCGTCAATAGGCTCATCAAAAACCTCATTATCGCTACCTGCTTTTCTCACTAAATAACTGGCATTCGTACCTGGAAGGTAGGCACATCTTAGATCTAATGTAATAGCAGGGTTCCCAAAGATATTAAACTGAAAGCCGATTGCTCCTCCATAACTGAAAGCCCAATCACCTGAATCGATTCTGCTATCCTCATTATTATCTTGATCAAGATCGTCTAAGTTAATCAGCTTTGTACGTGTGTAAAGATTCTTAAACCCAACCATCCCATCAATATATGGACGAATCGGAAAAGTAATTGTAGGAGCAAAGCGAAAAACTGCATGCCCTAAGAAAATACTATTATTGGTTTTTAATTCGTAATCTTCAAAAAATCCACCAATGTTTACGGTATAATCAATCGTTTCAGCATCAAAAATCATACCTGACAATTCAATACCTGCATAAACGGGCGTTTCTCCAATTTTAAAAACTATTAGTCCACCACCACCAAAACCAACATCGTTTAGATTGTCACTAAATTCATCAATTGGTATGCCCATTTGAAAATTACCATTCAAGTGAACACCGACTGCTTTTTTATCTCCATCTTGTGACCATAAGAATGTCATAACAGAGCAAAAGCAAAAAGTTAAAAATAAAGATCTCATATGCGTTTGTTTTTTCTTAAACGCAAAATTACAATCTTTTAGAATTCTAATGAACATTTATAGACTGAATTTAGGCTTTCTATGTTTCTAAGCTATAATTTAAGTTGTCTTAAGTAGTTAGGCTAGAACCTGCCGGCGGGCTGGCAGGAATTGGCATAATAAAATTCAGCATAGGCAGATAGGTTCAAGCGGACCTTCAAAAATCATGCGTAACTTCGCTATCGTTAGTTTCTTATAATTTTCGAGCTGACCATTTCATTATACAAGCAATTTTAACTAGCTACTTTTTAATATTAGACCAGCAAAATGTATAAAATAAAGATCAAAACCACTTGGGCCAATTGTGATGCTAATGCCCATGTTAAGAACACAGCCTTCAGTGAATTTGCTACACACTGTCGTTTAAGCTTTTTTGAAGAAAAAGGATTCCCCCCTAAGGAATTAGCCAAACACCAAATTGGGCCTGTCATCATACGAGAGGAAGTTTTATTCTTTCGAGAAGTAAGTATGATGGAAACAGTTGAGGTAAGTTGTGCATTACAAGCTAGTACAACAGACTATAGCAAATTTTCTTTCCTGCATCAGGTATTCAAAGAAAACGGAAAAAAAGCAGCGCAGCTAATCGTAGAAGGTTTATGGCTAGATTTGAGTTTGCGAAAAGCAAGCATACCACCAGATTTTTTACAAAAAATTTGTGCAGAAATACCTAAAACAGAAAATTTTGAGTGGCTAAAAAGTAAAAAATAAGAAGCGAGGCTCGCTAGAAGCCTCGCCCAAATGACCATGGTCAAATCAATGCTGGATCAACACATCACCGATCCATACTTTCTGCTGTTTTGGTGATCTTATCATAACTCGGTACCTAGCTGAGGGTAGAAAGCCTAAATCGACTTCTGTTACATTCGATCTGAATGCCATCAACCGGCCAAAAGCATCATAGATCCAAAGTTCGAAATGACCATTGGTTAAGCACACATTATCATTGAGATCAAATCTTCCATTTGAAGGATTGGGAAAAAAAGAAATACGATGTATAGCTGCTTCCCTCTGAGTAGTCAATGTGGGGAAAGCCGCTTTTATTCCTCCCATCCCATCTGATAGCCAAATCGTACCATCATCGGTTATCTCCATACCTAATACAAAATGCGGTACTTGATTCGAACTATTCCCAAATATTGAAGTTAAGGATTCTCCTTCCATAAAATGAAGGCCATAACCTGCTTCTGCAAAACAGTAGGACTGATTAGCGCTCAAAACTACATCCGTAACTAGTATTTCTCCCATATCCAAACTGGGCCAAGTCAGTTGACCTTCATCATCTTGGATAAAAAGTCCTTTATTGGTACATATAAATAATTGCCCATCCAGCCATCGAAGATTACTAATTAAGGTTCCTTCTAAGCCATACCATTCATCCAAATTAATCCAATACCAATCATCCTTAATATACTTGATCAAATAGGACCCCACTCCTGCCCAGAAACGCCCCATTTGATCTGATGCTACTGCAGTAATCATGCCTTCAGGTATAGCTCCATTTTCAGACGTGTACGAGTACCACTCTGCTCCATTCCACATACTTAGTCCAAAAGCTCCATGATTAATCCATGTTGTTCCCATTCCATCAAAAACAATGTTAAAAATGTTATTTGAAGAAATACCACTATTCATGGTATGATACCTTACCCAATGACCAGCAGTGCGAACAAAAATACCTTGAAATTGAGTACCTAACCACAATCGTCCGCTCCCATCAAACTGAACTGCTCGAATAGCCGTATTTAGTTCTTCCCCTATTTCCGCTCCTATCCATTCTCCATTATTAAATTGGAAAAGCTCTGCCTTTTCATTAGCGGCCCAAAGTTGGCCTTCTCCATCTTTGGCAAATACATATTTCGTGGCAGGTGAATTTGGATCGCTAGGATAGTAGCTTTGAATAGTTGATATCTGAGCATTTACTAGGCAGCTTGGCCATAAAGACAAGAGATAAAGAAGGCTGCTTAGCAGCCTCGAGAAAAAAGATTTCATAGCTTTATTAGTTCATTAAAAAGATGCGTTCACTCGTTTTCTTACTTATTAGTAACTCCAAAAGGAAAAAGGTAATCGCACTTACTGAAATTTCTCCAAAAAAAAACTCCAATACAAAATGCATTGGAGTCTATAATTTGGTTTAAATAGTTAAAAGCGGTAATAATTAGTTCATTTCCAGCACCTTTGGAGCAGCTTTTAAAAGTGCCTCAGTTGCCTTATCCTCAAATTGTTGGAAGTTCTTACTGAAGGATACCGCTAAATGATTAGCTTTCGCATCATATGCATCCTTATCATTCCATGTATTTCTTGGGTTCAAGATTTCTGCTGGTACACCAGAGCAAGTTGTCGGCATTGCCAAACCGAATATTTCATGCTTTTTAAATCCAGCTTTCGCTAAATCACCTGATAGAGCAGCTGCAATCATTGCACGTGTATAACGCAATTTGATACGACTGCCAGTACCATATTCTCCACCAGTCCAACCCGTATTCACTAACCAAATATTTACCTCATACTTTTGCATCTTCTCGCTTAACATTTCGGCGTAGATAGTCGGATGAAGTGGCATAAATGGAGCACCAAAACAAGCAGAAAAAGTAGCTTCTGGCTCATCAATACCGGCCTCTGTACCCGCTACCTTAGCTGTATATCCAGATATGAAATAATACTGTGCCTGCTCTGGAGTTAATTTGGAGATAGGAGGTAATACCCCGAATGCATCACAAGTCAAAAAGAAAATATTGGTAGGATGGCCTCCTTTTGATTCTGGTAATGCGTTATCAATATGATCTATTGGGTAAGAAACTCTTGTATTTTGAGTAATTTCTGTGTTAGCAAAGTCAGGCTGCTGTGTTCCTTCAAAGAACTTGATATTCTCTAAAATAGCACGGTGCTTGATTGCGTGATAAATTTCTGGCTCTTTCTCCTCACTTAAGTCAATTACTTTAGCATAACAACCTCCTTCGAAGTTAAATATACCATTGTCAGACCAACCATGTTCATCATCGCCAATTAATTGACGCTCTGGATCAGCAGATAAGGTTGTTTTCCCTGTTCCAGAAAGGCCAAAGAATATAGCTGTATTGCCATCTTTACCTACATTAGCAGAACAGTGCATTGCTAAAACGCCTTCCTCTTTAGGTAGTAAGTAATTTAATACAGAAAAGATACCTTTTTTGATTTCACCGGTATAGCCGGTACCACCAATGATAATTTGCTTTCTAGTGAAATTAATGATCGCAAAGTTGTGCTGACGAGTACCGTCTTCTTCTGGAACTGCATAGCATCCTGGTGCACATAAAATAGTCCAATCTGGTTGGAAACTTAAAATTTCTTCTTCTGTGGGGCGACGGAACATGTTGAAAGCAAACTGGTTGCTCCACGCATATTCTGAAACCAAACGTATATTCAAACGGTACTGATCATCTGCACAAGCATAAGCATCCCTAACAAATACTTCTTTTCCTTCGAAATATTGCGCAACTTTGTTGTACAATGCGTCAAATTTTTCCGCATCAAAAGCTTTGTTAATGGTACCCCAATCTACTGAATCAGCAGTTGTTGCATCCTTTACAATAAACCGATCTTTAGGAGAACGACCTGTAAACTCTCCAGTTTGAACCACTACCGCACCTGAATCAGACAATACTGCTTGCCCATTTTTGATAGCTGTTTCTACCAATGCCTCAGGGCTTAAGTTCCAATGCGCAGCTTTTACACCTCTAATATTCAAGGTTTCGAGATGAGCTGATGGATTTTTGATACCAAATTTTTCCATTATTACTCGCTTTGATAAACTGTAATGAAGATAATCTCCTTTTGAAATGTATCTTTTATCCAGTTTGGTTTTATTAATTAGGTTGCTGAGATATTAATAATATTACACAAAAATACACTTTTTCTCATTTAGAGAAAATTTCTCTAAAAAATATTTTTTCTTTTTTTGAGTATTTTATCCTAAATTTATACGAGATGAAAATTAGATATATTGATAAAGGTCAGATAATCAGATGATTTTGGCTAGCAAACACCAATAAGAAAAATGCTCAAAGCAATAGATACTGTTAAGCTTATTTTTGGACTTAAAGTCCAACAGTTACGAAAAGAAAGGCAACTTTCTTATCAACAGCTCTCCGAAAAAACAAAACTTGCCATCTCTTATTTACACAATATTGAAAAAGGGAAAAAGTATCCCAAAGCGGATAAAATAATGGCTTTAGCAGATGCCCTGGATAGTGATTATAACTATTTAGTATCTCTCCAAGCGGATAAAAAGCTACAACCGATCATTGATTTATTACATTCTGACTTTTTGAAAGTTTTTCCACTTGAGCTTTTTGGTATCAATACGCCAAAGCTTATTGAGCTGCTTTCACAAGCACCGAGCAATGTGAATGCGTTTATCAGTACGGTCATCAAAATCACTCGTAACTTTAATATGCAAGGAGAGGATTTTTACAAAGCTGCTCTGCGATCCTACCAAGATTTACATGATAATTACTTTGAAGACATCGAAAAAGCAGTCAATCAGTTGCGAGATGAGCAAGATATTAGTACTAAAAGAGCCTTATCCTCCCAAGAATTGGAGAAAATTTTGCTAAAAAAATACCAAATCCATGTTAATCGCTCCTATCTCGAGACACAAAAAACACTTAAAGAGGTTCGATCCTTCTTTGCTAAAAGTCAAAAAACTTTATACATCAACAAGGAGTTTTCCATTGCTCAAGAAAATTTTTTATTAGCAAAAGAATTGGGTTTCCAAGTTTTAAAACTAAAAGATAGACCTTACGAAACTCGAATGACCGAAGTAGATTCATTCGACAAACTATTAAACAACTTCAAAGCTTCTTACTTTGCAGTGGCATTCCTCATGAATGAAGACTTTGTTATTGAGGAAGTCGAAAATATGGCACAGTGGAAACAATGGGATAATGATGCCTTCTTAGCTTTGCTAGATAGATACCAAGTTACACCAGAAATGTTATTGCAAAGGTTAGCAAATATTCTGCCTCGTCATTTTGGCATAAAGGATATCTTCTTTTTACGTTTTTACACCAATCCTGCGATTAAGAAGTTTATCATGACTAAAGAAATGCACCTCAGTCAACTTCATGATCCACATGCCAATCAATTAGATGAGCATTACTGTAGAAGATGGATATCCATCAGCCTTATTCGAAAACTAAGGGCTATGCAAAGTATTGAAGAGGAGCATATAGAACCGATTGTTGATGCTCAAATATCCAATTATACGGGAACTTCCAATTCCTACTTTGCCATTGCTATTGCAAAAACCAGCAGAACCAGCATAGAAGAAAGTGTCAGCGTAACCATCGGCCTTCTCATCAACAATAAGCTAAAAAAATTATTCCGCTTCCTTGAAAACAACAAGCTTGTCGTAAGAGAAGTAAATACCACCTGCGAGCGTTGTCCAATATCAGATTGTGGTGCTAGAGCTATTGAGCCAGTTTTTTTACAACGGAAGAAAAAACGGGAATATATTAAATCTGCTCTTAAAGACTTAAAGAAGAATACTGCTTACAGCAAATAGTATTTTGAGTTGATCAAAAAATCATCTCCACCACATTATCATTTTTTTAAATAGAGCAGCCTTAATAAAGATGAGTCCATTTCTTATGGATTATTTTGAACTCTTATTTAGCTTTGCGAAAGCAAAACAAAAGACAGATGCATCGTTTATTTTCAATTGTAACTTTATTATTTCTATTTACTTGTAATTCACCTAACAATTCGAGTAGTACGCCTTCAAAATCTACTACTATCTCGGGGATGGTTAATATTCCGGGAGCTACCAAAGCAGTACTTAAATCAAATAATAGTCAGCGCCTAAATCTTCCGCTAACTAATGGGCAGTTTCAAACCACCATAGATGATATGGAAGCTAACCATTACCTTTTAATGCTTGGTGGACTTAGAACACAATTGTATACAGAACCTGGTGCACAAATCAGCATTAACGGCAGCCCAGGAAATATCCTTTTTTTAGGTGACTTAGCAGCAGAAAACACCTACTTAAATGAAAAGGCTTATATTAGAGATACCATGCCTGCTGATCGCCTTTTACTAGATTACACACCAGAAGCATTCAAAAACCGTGTAAATATCACTCAAAAGATACTGCAAACCCACTTACAAAACTTCCCCAATGCTAATCAATTTAGTAAGACTTTTACTGAGTATGCTGAAGCTATGATTGATTATGAAATCCGACAGTTATGGCAAGACTACATTGTAAAGAATCTATCACAAATCAAACAAATAGAAGCCAAGATTGGACAAGATTATAAAAACTTTGCAGTTAACCTAGATCAGCCTAGACTAATTATGAATCCCGTTTTTTATAAAAATCTTTGGCGTAATTTTCAGCAAATTCAATTACTCTCTGGTATTGAAACCAACAACGAGATAGAAACAGCCAAATACCGTATGAACTACCTGGATAATAATACCGCGCCTGATAGTGAAATTCGTTCTATCCTCTACTTTACTACCTTTAATCAGTTACTAAACTTTTATAGAGGAACGCAGTTGACTGCCGTTATGGATAAGTTTAATGCCAATTGCAAAGACACCACAAGCATTGCCAAAATCACAAAGCGTTATGAAGAGGTAAAACACTTAATGGCTGGTCAAATGGCACCTGACTTCACCCTTCCTGATATTGATGGTAAAATGATTAGCTTATCTCAATTTAGAGGAAAAGTCGTTGCTATAGATTTATGGGCAACATGGTGTGAGCCATGTATTGATGCTTTCTCAGAGTGGGAAGCTTTACAACAAGCATTCACCAATGATGAAGTGATCTTTCTAACCATCTCAATTGATGAGAAAAAAGATCAATGGTCTAACTTCGTTCATGATAACAATAAGAAAGGATATCAGCTATATGCAGAAAATACAGGAGTGATCTCTTTCAAACAAGCGTACTTCGTCCGCCGCATCCCTCGATACATGTTGATTGATCAAACAGGGAAAATTATAGATACGGATCGTTCAAAACTTACAAAAGAAGATATTGAAGATTTATTAGCATCGCAGTAGTTTGGTTGTTGGTTAGGCTATTTCCATAAAAATCGGAAACCAATAACCGTTTTCCATTAACTATTAACCAATTCTGTATCTTTCTAAGTACTTCTGAAATAAATCAGGAAAGTAATTTTGGTAGTATTGATCAAAGGCTTGTCGTTCAGCTAAACTGAAGGCTTCGCTATGTTGTACTAGCGTTGTTGGTTTGCCTTTTGTATGGCTTTTCTGGTTTTTGTTATAGTATTGTACGGATGCTATTTGATGTTCTTCTATATTTTGAAAAAAAGTGGTCGTTGCTGCTTCATCGAATTCTAAGAAATCGGCTAATCTTTCTAATTCCCTTTCGGGAAATGCGATTAAATCTTCGTAATACAATAATAATTTAGGTCTATCAAAATGATCAAAAGCTTGAATATTTTTGATATACCAAAACGCCGGTTGAAATAAGTATTTTTCTTCTAAAAAAGCTTTAATTGTTGGAAAGGCTTTTAGCTGTTCTGCTCCATGCTGCCGAATCAAACATTCTCTATAATCTCTGAGTACTAAAATCAATTTAGGGTGACGATGTGCTACTTTAAAAGCCGCATGAGCACGATCAATCAGGTAATCGGTTCTCCCTTTGATATATCTTTCAAAACCAGGGGTAGGCCGTTCAGAAACCATTTCCATGAAATAACGCAACCAATTGGTGCCACTTCTAGAATAAGACATTAATAGTGGCAAGTCATAACGACGAAATCCATTGATGGTATTTTGTTTCAAAAACCTTTGCGGTATAAACCAGCCCCAAAAACGTCTAGGTACTTTTGCGAAAGCAAAACCATAGGATTCACCCCTATATGGTGCCGCTTCCAAATATTGCTTTAAATTTGCCATAACACAATAAGTAGTTTGCCCGAAACCGTGCCTGCCTCCAGGCTGGAATTGGTACAATAAAATTTCAGCCACATGCTGACAGCTTTATGTTCGTTCAAAAATCATGCGTAACTTTAATGTCGTCAGTTACTTACTATTTTTGAGCTGACGCCGTGCCTGCCGGCTGGCAGGAATTTATTACACAAGCAATTTTGTCTAGCCGCTTATGTAGTTAGGCTAGAA
>JAKVCU010000091.1:20342-37213 GCA_022448955.1 Saprospiraceae bacterium | reverse complement strand
AAATATCAAGATCTAGAAAGGTTAGGACGAAAAATAGCAGAATTCTACTTTTTAGAAAAAGAACAGAAAGAAATTGAAATGGCTTTATTGGATGCCGATAAACGATATTTGATATTGCGAAAACGTTTCCCAACTATTGAGAATATTATTCCTCAATATTATATTGCCTCCTACCTAGGCATATCACCCACTCAATTAAGTAGAATCAGAAAAAAAATCCAACAAGCTTAAATTCGTTTACATATGTAAATGAATAGCTGAATTTAATCCTTCAATTTTGTCACGTTATCTAATTCAAAACTTCATTATCGTGACAAAGCAAAATAGATGTATTCAAATTGGCCTACTTTCCTGCCTTTTTAGCATAATTTTAAATAGCTGTGCTATTCAGCCAAATGCTTGGAATCCTCCCAAAAAACCTGAATTTGCAGAAATCATTTCATTAAATGAACGTTTAACCCATGCTTCTCAAATACCTCTTTTAGACTATTATGGAGCAGAAGAATTCGCTATTGATAAAGATGGTAATATCTTTTTTGGAGTACACGTAGGTGAAAAAGACTTTTCATCAGGTGCTATTCTAAAAATTAACTCAAATGACTCAGTGGAAATTTTTTCAGTTACAAATCATTGGGTTACTGGAATGCAATTCGATCAAAATGGAGCATTAATAGCCCTAATGAATGATATTGGATTAGTGAAAATCAATCAAGATAAATCAATTGATACCTTACTTACAAAAACACCTCAAGGACAACCAATACGGATGGGGACAGGCTTGAAAATAGATTCTGATGGCATTATCTATTTTGTAAATGCATCTTCTACCAGTTCAACTTCATGGAAGTATATCAACAAATTGATTTTAGAGATGAAACCAACAGGTGGAATCTATTCATTTGACCCAATAAGCAATACAACTACAACAATTTCCGAAGGAAATTACTTTGGTAATGGATTAGAAATATCTGATGACGAAGATTTCATAATAATATCCGAAACCTCAAAGTACAGAATATTAAAATATTGGATAAAAGGGAACAAAAAGGGACAATCAGAAGTTTTTCTAGATAATTTAGCGGGCTTTCCAAATAATATTTCCAAAAATAAAAATGGAAACTTCTGGATCGGATTTACCACTAAAAGAAATGATCAATTGGATAAGTTTCATTCCAAAATAGGAATGAAAAAATTAATTTACAGCCTCCCTTCTTTTCTTCAACCAAAACCTGAAAAATTTGGCATGGTAATGGAAGTTTCAAGAAATGGCCAGATATTACAAGCCTTATTCGATTCTAAAGGAAAAATAGTAAAAGAAGCAGGTGCCATTATCGAATACAATGGTCACTTATATTTAGGGGGAGATGTAGTCCCTTATATTTCAAAATTAAAAATCAAATAATGGTGGTTTAAACTGCTCTACTTGAAAATGCATGTATTATGCTCATAATGATCAAATAATACCAAAGGATTAGACAGATAAGCAAAAAGTATAAATTAATAAGCCCTATAATTACTTGATCAAGCAATTATAGGGCTTAAAAAGTGATCCCGACAGGATTCGAACCTGTGACCTACTGATTAGAAGTCAGTTGCTCTATCCAGCTGAGCTACGGGACCATGTTTTATCTCGCCTTTCTTTTAAAGCGATGCAAATGTAGAATAAATTTTACTTATTGACAAGTAATTTCAGACATCAAAATTTCATACCCCCTATAAAAATACAAAACATCTTAAAAAAGTTCCCAATTTTATCCCCTTCCTTAGCATTTTTATGCAACTATATACCCTCCATAATAGTTACACTGGCAAATATTTTGGAGAAAGTAACTATACTATGATCACCATGAAAAAAATAATGAGCAAAAAAAGATTTTATCTCTTCCTACTCACTATCGGCATTTTTATCTTCACTTTTGACTTCCTCGAAATGAGAATGTCAAATGAAGCTCTATTCCAACACCTGAAATCCAATCCCTTTGGCTATGAAGCTACAATAAATTATCACATAGAAGATAATGCACAAATTCGTTATGTTGAAATCGGTAGTGATTCTCTTCCTTTAGTCGTCTTTGTTCATGGGGCACCTAGCTCCTCAGCTTTTTGGCGTGACTTTTTGGTAGATTCTACCCTCCTTTCAAACGCAAAATTATTGGCTGTGGATCGACCCGGTTATGGCTATTCTAACTTCGGTAGACCAGAAACATCTGTGCAGCGACAAGCTGAGCTCATTTCAAAGGTTATTCGAAGCAAAAGAAAACAACACCAACAAATTATCGTTCATGGATCTTCTTATGGCGGTACACTAAGCGCTAGATTAGCCATGGACTATCCCGAACTGGTCGATGGAATGCTATTACAATCCGCATCTGTTGCCCCAGGAAAAGAAAAAACTTACTCCATCAGCTACTGGACAAGCCACTGGACACTCTCATGGGCAGTACCAGGTGCACTGCATGTTGCTAATAATGAAAAATTATCTCACGAACGCGAACTTAATCACATGCAACCACTATGGGATAATATCAAAAGTGCCACCATTGTCCTACATGGATTAGCTGATAGCCTCATTTATCCTGAAAATGCACTCTTTGCAAAAGAAAAACTCGTGAATGCTTCTTTTCTCGATGTACAAATGCTGAAAGATCGTGGTCATGACCTTCTCTGGACCCAGCCAAATTTATTGAAAAACTCTATCTTACGCCTCATTGATATTACTAAACAAAAACTAGCTCTTAGAGAATCTGAATCCAATACCTATGAGTAACGTAAAAATCGAAGAAAGCTGGAAGGAAACACTAAAGCTTGAATTTCAACAACCTTACTTCCAAGCCCTAGCTACACAATTGAAGAATGAAAAAGCAGCAGGGAAAATCATTTATCCCCCAGGTTCTCTGATTTTTAATGCATTCAATACCACTCCTTTTCATCAGGTTAAAGCGATTATTCTAGGGCAAGATCCTTATCATAACCCCAATGAGGCTATGGGCCTATCCTTTTCTGTACCTAAAGGAATTCGGGTACCGCCTTCCCTTCGAAATATCTACAAAGAACTGCATACTGATTTAGGACACGCTATTCCTCATCATGGCGATTTAACCAAATGGGCTAATCAAGGTGTCTTACTACTCAACTCATTTTTAACTGTTGAAAAGAACAAACCTCGCTCCCATCAAAAAATCGGTTGGGCTCAATTTACAGATGCCGTAATCAAAATCCTTTCTAACGAGCGAGAAAATCTTGTTTTTATGCTTTGGGGTAAGCCTGCTAAAAAGAAAGCAACAATGATCGACCGGGATAAGCACCTTATTCTAGAGGCAGCACACCCCTCCCCACTTGCCGGCGGAGCCTACTTTGGTAGCAAACACTTCTCCCAAGCAAACGCCTATCTAGAAAAAAATGGTAAAACACCAATAGACTGGTTAGTCGAATAGCTGATACTTTATTAGCTGGTTGCCTAAGCCTACAATTATATACGTCTCATCCTTATTTCTTATATATTGAAATGGAGTTGTTCCTTCTAATGGAAACGAAGGATGCAAGTCCAACTTTTCGTCAAGCAAATAAATTTTTCTACTCTGCTTTTGCAAAATACCTATATGATTTCCCGTAAGAAAAATCTGATCAATCGATGACTCTAGCTGATATTCATGAAATAGTAAGAATTGGTTCTGCTCATTATATCCATAACTTTTCACTTTGTTGCCTGATCTGATGATTACTTCTTTTCGGCTGTCGCCAAATAAATCATGAAAAATATATTGATCTACATCCTCACTTAAAGCAATTCTAAAGTGCGCCCCCAATAAATTAAGCACGTACAAATAATTTGAAGTGTCAATATTTACTACTCTATCGTAAAATTGATGCTCCTGTATACTTGGCGAATACTCAAATGAAGTGCTGAACTTCCGTTCAAATCGAACTTCACCATTCCTACTCAATGCCCGTACCCAACCATTTTTTGTCCACGAAAATACATAATCAGCTTCTGGCTTTTGAATGAACTGAATCATCAGATCCGCAGAATCTGCCTTTAAATTTGGAGTCCAATTTTCAACTACACTGCCATTTTCATCTATTGCATAAACGCCATTTTTCCCGAAAGGAAAAAACCATTGCGCTTGCCCTTCAATGAATTCAATCTTTGTAGCATCAACCACAACTTGATGAGGTAAGGTAACCGGAAAAGAAGACCATAAATGACCTTCCCTCGTAAATACAAAAAGAGAAGTAGCTGTGTGAAACCATATGTTTTCAGCCTCCTCATCAACCTTATGAATATTTCCAAGTATGGAATCCTCTAATAAATAGAATTCCTTTTGATTACCATTTTTATCTAAAAAGTGAATATCAGATTCTTGAGTCTCGATGATAATCAATCCCTCTGCAGTAAAGATATTGCCCTGAATAGGAGCTTTGAATGTCTTACGCCAAATAATCTCAGGAGTAAGTATTGCCCTTTCACCCACTAAGGGATGAATCTCAAACTCAATACACTTTTCCTTCTGATTCTTTGTAACCAGAATTCCATTCAAACGATAATTTTGCCCCAGTAAAAACTCAGTATACCATTTTTTCAGTAAAATATTACTCCTATAACTCAAGTATGATGACTCCGCTTTACACTTTTCAAAGATTTGTAAAAATTCAACTTGATTACTAAACGTATTATTAAGAACATAATAATCAATCCATAAAGTAGCACGACTACTGCTGCTAATCAATAATACAAACTCTCCAAAATCAACAATAAAAGGATTAATAAGTATATCCTCATTTCCTAACTGCATGGCTCCTGAAGCATACTGGGTAATATGAAAAGCACCGTAAGCAACTTCCTGCATTTTTCCTTTTTCCTTTAGTGTATTTATCCAAGCTTGGAATGCAGAATCATCTCGTTTACTCAATAATGCAAAATGCCCCTCTTTCATCGCAGCTTCACCACTCACAAAAACATCACCCATCCAATCATTTAGCACTTGAGACACAGATGATGAATATCTACATTTCATTTTCCATTCTAGTAAATATGTTGGCATATAAACCAATAACTCCTCCTCCATCTTGCTTTCGCAAAATCCTGCTGCTTCAGCAATCTGCTGACCTTGAATAGGAATAGTCCCATTTGATCTAAAATAGCTGTTCGTAGCTATACTCGGGATAATTTGCCTCTCCCTTTCTATTAAATATTGCCAAAGCACATCTGCTGCATGTATAATCACTTCATCTCTTCCCTTTATATCCTGAAAAACCATAGGCATTTCTTCTGGAGGGTTTTGAATAAAGCTGACTGCTTCTTCTACGGCCAAAGCCCTACTACTCAAAAACAAAGTTCCTTCCTCAATAGCAAAATATTGGGTAGAATCAGTATCCGGAAAGAGTTCGTACAAATCCACCACATCCGTTTCTAATTTAATCAGATTTGATGCTGACCAATCTTCTTTAAACTGCTCAACTATATCCGAAATGGATTGGTCTACCTTTTTAAGATACAGAATATCCAAACGGGATACGTTGGTCGCTATGAAACCAAGTGCCTCTCGCGCTACTCCTATCTCTTCCTTAAAAAATTGAATACTGGGGTAGATGGTCCTCACTTTTTGCTCCAGTGATTCCGATTTAATTAAAGACTGAAACCAAGCCTTCTCTAGTAATGAATCTATTGATGCTTCAAATAATACCGCAGGAGCCATACTTATAGCCAACCAATCTCCCCTTTTATAATCCGTAGAGCAAGAACCAATAACGAAAGCCAGAATTATCATATAAATCCTCCATTTTAAAACCATTTCCTTTTGTTCTAAATTAAATTAAACGTAAGAAGAAATTAGACGGTTTCTTTTATAGGAAAAAGAAACCCTTTAAATTTGTCGTTCAATTGATCCCTCTTTAGAGAATAACTATCGAACATAAAACATCTATCGCCCAAAAAAACATGCTCTATCAGATTGTTTCCTCATTAGGATCAGAAATATAGAACTTGTTTAGAAATCCATTCTTACTTACACAAAGAAGCAAAATTATGAGAAAAAGATTTATTCGAATTGGAGGAATTGTACTGATGTTCGCTGTAATTTTAGGCGCATTTGGTGCACACGGCCTTGAGCAATACCTCTCTTCTGATGATATTGCCACCTATGAAACAGGTGTCGAATACCAATTTTATCATGGATTCGGAATTTTAATTGTTGCTCTACTCATCCATTATCGGAAAACTTCCTTTTTAAATTATGCCGCTTGGTCCTTTTTAGCCGGAATCATCATGTTCTCTGGTTCTTTATACGCCTTTACAGCAGCCAAAGTATTGAGTATGGAGGCTCCATTTTGGGTAGGCCCTATTACCCCACTTGGAGGTACATTATTCATCATAGGCTGGATTTGCTTAATTATTGCAACTTTTCAAGAAACTGAAAGAAAACCAAAAAAATCCCAAAATTAGTGTTCATGCTACAAGAGAAATATCAAAACTACACAGACCAACTACAAAAATTGGCAGATATTGAATACGCAGCTGCCGTTTTAGAATGGGACAAGGAAGTCAACCTTCCTAAAAAAGGTGGGCAAATTCGTGCAAGACAAACAGCAACGCTGTATGGTATGGCCCATGAAATTTTTACATCATCCAAGTTTAAAGATCTCCTTGAAGAACTTAATCAAGGTGCAGATAGGCTCGACGAAAAGCAAAAAAGAAATGTAGAGGAAAGTCACAGAACTTGGCTCCGAAAAAATAAATTCAATAAAGAATTCGTCATCAAGCGTTCCAAACTAGTTTCAGAGGGATATCATGCATGGAAAGCGGCCAAAGAAGAAAATAATGCTTCAAAATTTCTAGAAGCGCTGAAACCACTCGTTGAACTAAAGAGAGAAGAAGCGGAGATATTAGGTTATCAGGAACATCCTTATGATGCTTTATTGGAAGAGTTTGAACCAGGTTACACCACTGCGCAGCTAGATACACTATTTAAAGATGTAAAAACACAGTTAATTGACTTCGTTCAACAAATTCGGCAAAAGCCGAAAGTCAATAACGACTTCCTAAAACAGCATTTCCCACATCAGAAACAATGGGATTTTGGAATTGAAATACTTCGTCAAATTGGTTATGATTTTGATGCTGGTCGCCAAGATATATCAGATCATCCCTTTACGATCAATTTCTCTCCTTCGGATGTACGTGTAACTACTCGCATTGATGAAAATAATTTTGGGAGTATGACTTGGAGCTGTATCCACGAAGGAGGGCATGCCTTATATGAGCAAGGCCTACCATCTGAGCAGTACGGGCTTCCTCTAGGGCAATTTGTTTCCTTAGGTATACATGAATCTCAATCTAGATTGTGGGAAAATAATGTAGGAAGAAGTCTTCCTTTCTGGGAAGCTCATTATGATCTAGCAAAAACCTATTTCCCCGAACAGCTAAAAGAAGTTGATGCCCAAGCTTTTTACAAAGGTATTAACAAAATTCAGCCTAGCTTAATCCGAGTAGAATCAGATGAGTTGCATTATCATTTCCATATTCTGATTCGCTTTGAACTAGAAAAAGCCTTAATTGAAGGCAGCTTAGAGGTAGAAGACTTGGAAATAGCTTGGAATGAAAAGTATAAACAATATTTAGACCTAGACATCAATAATCCTACCGATGGCGTCATGCAAGATATACACTGGGCGCTCGGAAGCTTTGGTTATTTTCCAACCTACTCCTTAGGAAGTTTTTATGCCGCTCAGTTTTTTGAGCAAGCCAAGAAAGACATTCCTCATTTAATCACACAAATAAAAAATGGAGATACTTCTTCATTATTGGAATGGCTAAGAAATAATATTCATCAGCATGGAAAAATGTATTCTGCCGATGAGCTTTGCAGAAGAATAACGGGTGAAAGTCTCAATTTTAAATATTTTATGGACTACGCCAAAAAGAAATATTCGTCGATTTATTTTGAGCAAGGCCTGTAAATAGTTTGCCCGAAAACGTGCCTGCTCGTAGGCTGGAATTGGTACAATAAAATTCAGCCATAGGCAGGCAGGTCTTTACGTTCGTTCAAAAATCATGCGTAACTTCCATCTCGTCAGTTCCTTATAATTTATGAATGAACAATTTTATTATACAAGTAATTTTGACTAGCCGATTAAGCTCGAAAGAAAAATACAATCCTTCTTAGTATGCACAAGTTTCTTCGAATAGCGCCAGAGTACAAAGTAGCATTCAAAAATAAAATACGAATAAGCAATATCAGCAGTATGGAAATTTTGGCCTATATGGCTATTTTCTTTTTGTTCGTATTAATGTACTTGGATTTCCTTCGCTATCAGGATGGTAAGATGGAAAGTTCTTACATCATCTTCTTACTTTTTCTCAACCATTTAGCCTTTGCGTATCATTTCATTCCACTTCTAGTCTTAAGACTGTATCGAAAACAAAAAATCAAACTAAATCAATCCTCTATCGATCGATTAATCAATACCTCTTTCGCCGTGATATCCGTCACGCTATTGATAATGGCTATTTTGAGTTATGTAGACCGATATTCTTTAATCATGTACGCCGTATATGTACTTGTAGCCAATTTCATGTTTCTCATTGGTCATCGTTTGCGTTTACTCTTTAATGTCATCAGCTATTTAATGATTGCAATTACCATTTTTTCAGTACCTGGCCTTGATTATACGACAAAGATCAACTTAATAATAGAAGCCGGAGGTATTACGCTTCCAGCTGTAATTATTGCCAATTTCCGATATAATGATCAAGTGAGCCAGTTTATGCATGAAAAAGAATTGGAAGAAGTCAATAAAAAAATAGAAAGAGAACAAGAGAAAAACGAAGAATTATTATTAAACCTACTTCCCAAAAATATTGCTGAAGAACTCAAACTTAATGGCTTTGTACTTCCCAAAAACTATCCTGATGTAAGTATTATGTTCACTGATTTCGTCAATTTTTCCAATAAAAGCGAAAAAGTAACTCCTGAAGATATGGTGCAAAGGCTCGACTTTTACTTTTCTACCTTTGACCAAATTATCGAACAATATAAGCTAGAAAAAATCAAAACCCTAGGAGATGGCTATATGTGCATTGGTGGTATTGGCTCGCCTACACAACAAGCTTGTATCAATATGGTAAGCGCCGCTATCGCTATTCGAGATTTTGTACAAAAAGAAAGCGAAAAATGCCAGAAAACAAATCAACTATACTTTGATATTCGAATAGGTGTACATATTGGCTCTGTTATTGCAGGAGTTTTGGGGAAGAAAAAACTGAGCTTTGATATCTGGAGTCATAATGTTAACATTGCTTCGCGAATGGAAAACAATTCTGAAATAGGCGCTATCAATATATCAGAACCCGTTTACAATAAAATTAAAGATCATTTTAAATGTACTTATCGAGGAGAAATACCAGTTAAAGGCCTTGGTATGATGGCTCAATACTTTGTAGAATCCTAAAGTAAAGCACTTTTACGCTATTCGGGTTTCCTAATTAAAGTAGTTCCAAAACATATCCTTGGTCTCTCCTGACCTAGTCACAAAATGGAATACCTTTCACACGGTCACAATCGGTACTTTCAGCAAATTTGAAGTGTAACTGCTGAAATTTCTGATCAACAATTTGATCTTTCATAAATTGTGCAATAGCTGGAAAGTGCTGATTCATAGGCATATGGCTCCACTCATGCCCACCACCACAATGTGTCATCAGATAATAAGGTTGCCCTATTTCGCGCAAGCGTTCTGCAATAGCATATCCACCATGCAAAATCATATAACCAGGATCCCCCTTTTCGCAGTAATGATGTGGACCAGTACTATATGGTACTAGAGGATCACAAGTACCATGAAATAAGGCCGTCGGAATAGCCGTTTTTTTCGTTATCAGCTCTTTGTCTAATACTGCTCCTGCAAAACTCATTACCCCTGCAAAACGAAAACCAGTAGGTAAAGACTGGCAAGTTGGAAGAAGATGAACCTTTTCCCAATAGGAAGCATGTAAAACAGCTTCTGCTCCAGCACTACTTCCTGACAGTACTATTCTTTCTTTATCTATGCCTAGGTCTTGCGCTTTCCCGAGCAAGAAATTAGTAGCAGCGTATATATCTTCAACTGCAAACTGGAAAGTTCGGACCTTTGTTGATAACTCCTGATCACAGCTAAATGACTTCCCTTTTAGCGTTAAGCGGTATGACATCGAAATAGCCACATACCCCATCTTTGCAAGCCTTTCGGCAAACCATACCGAACCTTCATCATCTCTAACCCCACCCGCAAAACCTCCTCCATGAAGATATAATACCGTAGCCCTCTTTTTATTTTTATCGCCTTTCGGCAAATAAACATCTAACGCTAAATCTTGATCTCCTTGCGTATCATAAACAAAAGTCTTTTTCTCTACACCTAGGAATAGCTCTTGAACATAACGTTCTTTTAATTCAGCTTTTTTCTTATGCGAAAATAACCATTCTAACAAATTAGGCTCAGCAAATGCATTGGTCCAACTATCATGACCAACTCCCGGATATTCTGTGTACTTGGTATCCCCACCCTGCTCAATAATCGCCTTGTACATTCTTCGAGAATTATTGGGCAGCACCACTTCATCCGCATCTCCATGAAACAACCATGTTGGTATTGATTTGGCGTAAGCCCTTGCCATTAAAGGGTTACCACCCCCACAAATAGGGATAGCCGCCGCAAAACGATTAGGGAAACGAGCCATCAATTCAAAAGTGGCCATCCCTCCCATAGACAACCCCATCACATAGAGTTGTTGCTCATCCACTTGCCCTTTCGTAATCATCTGCTCCAATAATTCCACCACCAAGCCCATCGAAGGCCTAGCTTGCTCATTAAAAGGAAATTCTCTTTGACGAGTACCGTCACTCAAAATTCTTCTACTTACCTCCACCCAATAATCTTTCTCCGCACATTGTGGAAATACAACTATGGCTGGATACTTTTCACGGTTTTCTTTTTGAAGAAATAACTCTGCACCATGTACTAACTGAATTTCATTATCATTTCCCCGTTCTCCTGCACCATGCATAAAAAGAACTAAAGGATACGCTTTCTGCGGATTATAATTTTCAGGATACAAAATACGATAAGGCAAAGTAAGACCACTTTCACCTACAAAAATTTCTTTTTGATAATCACTTAATCCCATTTGGCTGAAGCCAAAAAATGGAATAAAAATAGATAACAATGCAGATAAGCGTTTCAACATAGTCATAATATTATAATACTTCTCCAAATAAGTCATAATCCATAGCTTCAATGATTTTTACTTGTGCAAAATCACCAATACGCACATAAAATTTGCTAGCATCCACTAATACTTCGTTGTCTACCTCCGGTGAATCCCCTTCTGTCCGCCCAACAAAGTAACCGCCTTCTTTACGATCAAATAATACTTTAAAGACCTTTCCTACCTTATCCTCATTTTTGCTAAAAGAAATACTTTGCTGCGCCTCCATTACTCTATTGGCACGATCTGCCTTTTCTTCTGCACTCACATCATCCTCTTGATCGAAAGCAATCGTACTTTCTTCATGGGAATATTGGAATACACCAAGACGATCAAACTTCATCTCTCCCACAAAATCAATCAATTCTTGAACATCTTCCTCTGTCTCTCCAGGAAAACCCACTAACATTGTCGTACGTAAGGTAATCCCGGGTACCTTCTCTCGTGCCAAACGAATAATTTCTTTAGTCTCTTCTTGAGTGATCTGACGACGCATGTTATGTAAAACATTATCACTTGCATGTTGTAGAGGAATATCTAAATAATTACAAATTTCCTTGCGCTCTGCCATTACATCAAAAATTTCTACCGGAAACTTACTCGGATAAGCATAATGCAAACGAATCCAATCGATTCCTTCTACATCTGCCAAGGCATGAAGTAATTTAGGAAGTTCTCTCTTTTTATAAATATCTAAACCATAATAGGTTAACTCCTGCGCAATCAATATTAACTCCTTCACCCCCACTCTAGCCAAATTTTGCGCTTCTTTTACCAACTCTTCTATAGGACGAGAAATATGCTTTCCACGCATTAATGGAATCGCACAAAATGCACAAGTACGATTACAACCTTCAGAAATTTTAAGATATGCAAAGTGTTGGGGTGTCGTCGTAACACGCTCCCCGATAAGCTCATGCTTATAATCAGCATCTAACTTGGCTAATAAGCCCGGCAACTCAAGCGTTCCAAAGTAAGCATCCACCTCCGGAATCTCCTGCTCCAAATCATCTTTATACCGTTGCGACAAACAACCTGTTACAAACAATTTATCAATTTTACCCTCCGCTTTGACCTTCGAATATTCTAAGATAGTATTCACTGATTCTTCTTTCGCCAAGTCAATAAATCCACAAGTGTTGACAATAACAATATTGGCATCTTGATCACTACTATCATGCACTACATCAAAATCATTACCCTTTAATTGGGTGATCATGTTTTCCGAATCCACCAAGTTTTTTGAACAACCTAGGGTAATAACATGAACTTTATCTTTTTTTATACTCTTTGTCTTCAATGTAAAAGCTTCTTTAAGTTATATTTGCAACTACTGTCCACAACTATCCGCTAGCCATAAACAAATAAGCTCACAAAGATAATACTCCTATGACTTTTAATAAAGGCTTCGCTTTTTTATCTGTAAGGAATATTTTCTACCATACAATATTTGTAGGATATTAAGGTTTATTTACTCGATTTTTCATTGCATGCTTCAATAAATTAAAACTAATGAAGAACATTCTTTTTCTCCTATTTGGGCTGCTACTATCAGCTCACCTCCATGCTCAATTTGGTATAAATTCAGCTTATCGGTTTAATAATACCCCTGATTTAAAAATCATCAAAAGCTTTGATGGAACTAATGATGAGTTTGAGGTATTAAGTAATGGCTTTAGTATTGGTGTCGATTATTGGTTCCGTTTAAAAAATTATCGCATTGAATTTTTACCAGAATTGAACTATGGCCAATACAACAGAAACCTCCAAACTGATGATGAGACAATAGAACTAAAATCAGGTGCCGCTAGTTTTTTCTTAAACACCAATATCTATTTCCTAGATCTAGCCGGAGATTGTAATTGCCCTACCTTTTCTAAACAAGGCCCAACGATCAATAAAGGTATCTTTTTACAGCTTTCTCCAGGACTTACTTATTGGAATCAATCTTATACCAGTCAAAGCGGTGATAACGTGACATCTAATATCAACTTTAGCGTAGCTGCTGGATTAGGTGTAGATATCGGTATTACAGATCTCATTACCATTACGCCCTTCGGAGGATTGCGCTATTACCCTAAAATCGAATGGACTGACCTATCTGTTATCACAGATGAATATTTTTTACTTGAACTAAAAGATGAAAAAAGTAGCCTCATGCAAGCCTATGCAGGTATTCGAATAGGAATTAGGTTGGACAAAGAAAATTATTGAGTTTGTTTGGAAATTTGAAAAAATTGTTTCAGTTTTGAATAAACGAATCGCAATTACATGAGCACCTCTATAATCATTATTAGCATTATTATTATTGTCATGGTCACTAGATCACTTCATGGAGGATGGTATTGATGCTAAGATTATAATATAGTTCATGTTCAAAAAGCCGTTCTCCACAAAGAGAACGGCTTTTTGTTTTAGGGACTTTTCGAAAAATTAAAACTCGTAAGTCCAAACCTAATAAACCACTGAAAAACAACCACTTAATTAAAAACAAAATACTATAACTATCGTAAGAATAGTATTTTTTAGTTCAAATAGGAACATTGGCCAAATTACCTTTGGTCAAATTGCTTGTTTATAGTTAACGGACAAAATCAATAGCTAGATGTCATCACTCAACAAATATAGTCGTACGCTCACACAAGATGAAACCCAACCAGCTGCTCAAGCCATGCTTTATGGTATTGGATTGACCGATGAAGATATGGATAAAGCACAGGTTGGCATCGTGAGTACAGGATGGGAAGGCAACACTTGTAATATGCACCTTAACGATCTTGCGAAAGAAGTAAAAAAAGGTGTCCAAGACCAAGATTTAATTGGTCTTATATTTCATACTATTGGTGTAAGTGATGGAATGTCTATGGGCACTACAGGAATGCGGTATTCCCTTCCTTCAAGGGATATCATCGCCGATTCTATTGAAACAGTAGCCTCTGCACAATGGTATGATGCAGTAGTAACAGTTGTAGGATGTGATAAAAATATGCCAGGAGCAATGATTGCACTGGGTCGCCTAAATCGTCCAGCTATCCTAGTATATGGTGGTACGATAAGTCCCGGTTGTCATTTGGAACAAAAATTAGATATTGTTTCTGCATTCGAAGCCCACGGGCAACAAATTGCAGGCACCATAGATAATGATACTTTTAAAGCAGTGGTCAAAAAAGCTTGCCCAGGTCCAGGCGCATGTGGCGGAATGTATACAGCCAATACCATGGCTTCCGCCATTGAGGCATTAGGAATGAGCTTGCCTTACAACTCCTCCTACCCTGCCCAAAGTAAAGAAAAATCAGAAGATTGTGTTCGTGTTGGCCAGGCCATTCGAAATCTCATGGAACTGGATTTGAAACCACGAGATATTATGACAAAAGCCGCTTTTGAAAATGCCATTACACTTATTACTGTCTTGGGAGGGTCTACCAACGCCGTATTACACCTTATCGCTATGGCCAAATCTGTTGATGTAGATATTACACTAGATGACTTCCAACGAATAAGTGATAAAACCCCATTCCTAGCAGATTTAAAGCCCAGTGGAAAATATGTAATGGAAGATCTTTACAATGTGGGCGGTGTACCTGCTGTAATGAAGTTTTTACTCCATCATGATTACATCGATGGCAACTGTATGACAGTCACTGGAAAAACACTTGCTGAAAACTTAGCAGAAGTACCAGATTTGCAAGAAGGACAATCCATCATCCAGCCATTTGATAGCCCTATTAAGTCGAGCGGTCACTTACAAATCCTTTATGGCAATTTGGCAGAGCAGGGGGCTGTCGCTAAAATTACAGGTAAAGAAGGAGAAGTATTCACTGGTACAGCCAAAGTATTTGATGGTGAGCAAGCCGCTAATGACGCCATTAAAAATAAAAAAATTAAAGCTGGTGATGTTATCGTTATCCGATATAGTGGCCCCAAAGGAGCTCCGGGCATGCCCGAAATGCTCAAACCTACTTCTGCAATTATGGGAGAAGGCCTAGGCCAAAAGGTAGCTCTGATCACTGATGGCCGCTTTTCTGGAGGTACACATGGCTTTGTAGTAGGCCATATCACACCAGAAGCACAAGTTGGTGGATTAATCGGCTTACTCCAAGATGGTGACGAGATTACCATCGACGCCATTCATAACAAACTCGAAGCAAAACTTTCAGAAGAAGAAATCAAAAAACGCAAGGCAGCTTGGACAATGCCTCCAATCAATGCATCTAGCGGTCTATTAAGAAAATATGCTAAAACTGTTTCCTCAGCCAGCGAAGGCTGTGTAACAGATGAAGCCTAAGAGATTAAAATTTTTTTACCATGGATATGCAAACGAAGCAAGCAAAGGAAGGCACAGCAATAGCTGATGCTAGTCTCAAAAAAGAGCGCATGAAAGGCTCAGAAGCCGTACTCCGTTGTTTATTAGAAGAAGGAGTCAATACTATTTTTGGCTATCCTGGTGGTGCCATTATGCCAGTGTATGATTCACTATACCATTATCAGGATAGAATTCAGCACATTTTACCCAGACATGAGCAGGGTGCCATTCATGCAGCACAAGGATATGCTAGAGTCACCCGCCAGACGGGAGTCTGTATGGCCACCTCAGGTCCAGGTGCTACTAACCTCATTACAGGACTGGGAGATGCCATTCTGGACTCGACACCTCTCGTCTGCATAACAGGGCAAGTCTATAGCCACCTCTTAGGTTCAGATGCCTTCCAAGAAACAGATGTCATTAACTGTACAATGGCTGTTACTAAATGGAATTATCAAATTACAAAAGCAGAAGAAATTCCAGCTATTTTTGCAAAAGCATTTTATATCGCTAACTCAGGTAAACCAGGCCCCGTAGTAATCGATATCACCAAAAATGCACAATTAGAGGAGCTAGATTTTTACTACCAAAAAAAGCCAAAGATCAGAAGCTATACACCTCGGCCAAAAGTAGAAATAGAAGCTTTAAATGATGCTGCAAGCTTGATCAATAACGCCAACAAACCCATGATCCTCGCTGGCCATGGTATCCAAATTGCACATGCACAAAATGAATTTAAAGCCTTTGTTGAAAAAACAGGAATCCCACTAGGATGCACAATCCATGGGCTTTCGTCCATCCCTTCTTCTCACCCTTTACATATGGGAATGCTAGGAATGCATGGTAATTATGCACCTAATATCAAACAAAATGAATGTGATGTCTTAATCGCTATCGGAATGCGTTTTGATGACCGAGTGACTGGTAATTTGAGCAAATACGCCAAACAAGCTAAAGTTATCCACATAGAAATTGATCCATCAGAAATAAATAAAAATGTACACGCACATGTGCCCGTTTTGGGAGATGCAAAAGAAGTATTAAAAAAACTACTTCCTTTAGTAAAAGAAAAAACATACCCTGATTGGGTACAATCTTTTAAAGATGCCTACCAAAAAGAATACGATAAAGTGATCGCTAGAGATTTGGCGCCAAGCCAAGAAGGACAGATAAAAATGGGCATGGCAGTTAAAGCTGTTTCTGATCAGACCAAAGGGCTGGCAGTCGTTTGTACAGATGTTGGTCAACACCAAATGTGGGCTGCACAATATAGTGAAATAGATCATCCAAGACAATGGTTAACCAGCGGTGGGGCAGGTACCATGG